>DATMCA010001480.1:0-4969 GCA_035559015.1 Umezawaea sp.
CGGCAGCCGCGCCGAACCCGGCGACCTCGACCCGGTGACCGACCCGCTGCTCCGGGGCCCGGTCACCGTGCGGAAGATGCGCGTCCGGTCGCCGCTGCCGGACACCCTCACCACGTACCGGTCGGCGCTGGCGGTGCTGCACACCACGATGGGCGACATCACCCTGCGGCTCTGGACCGACCGGGCGCCGTACACGGTGGACAACTTCATCGGGCTGGCCACCGGCACGCGGGCGTGGAGCGATCCTCTGACCGGCCAGCCGGGCGAGGGGGGCTTCTACGACGGCACGGTCTTCCACCGCCGGGTGCCGGGGTTCCTCGTCCACGGCGGCGACCGGCTCGGCACCGGCGAGGGCAGCGCGGGCTACCGCTGGTTCGAGGAGATCTGCCGGGGCCCGGTGTTCGACCGGCCGTTCCGGGTGGCGATGGCCAACCGGGCGGGCCCCGGATCGACCAGCACGGGCTCGCAGTTCTTCATCACGGTCGCGCCCGCGCCGCACCTCGAAGGGTCCTACGCGGCGTTCGGCGAGGTGCTGACCGAGGAGTGCGAACGGGTCGTGCTGAAGATCTCCGAGTCACCGGACCCGGTGCTCGTCGAATCCGTGACGGTGACCGCCACGCCGACCGCGTGACCCCGAAACCCGTGGAGGGACAATGGAAGCACAGGTGCGGATGATCCTCCGGGAGCACTCCGGGCTCGGGGGCGCCGTGCGGGCCATCGGCATCCACGACAGCCTCTGGCTGATGGGCATGACGTCCGCGGCCAGCGTCGAGGTGATGCTGGCGCTCGAATCGACCTTCGGCTTCGAGTTCCCGGACAGCGAACTGCGGCACGCCACCTTCGCGTCCATCTTCAGCATCATGCGCTCGGTCCGGGAACTGACCGGGAGCGTCGCGCTGTGACGCCCGGCATCGCGTTGATCCCCACCGCCGCCGCGGGCGTCCACCTCTCGACGGGTGGCTTCGAGGCGGTCGTGGACGGGCTCTCCTCGGCGCTGGCCGCGCTCGCGCCCCACGACGTGCCGCGGCTCCGCACACCACCGGTGATCGCGCGCGCGATCATCGAGAAGGTCGGCTACCACGAGTCCTTCCCCCACCTGCTGGGCCGCGTGTTCGCCAGGGCCGACGACGGCGCACCCGCCGAGTCGGACCTGGTCCTGCTGCCCGCCGGGTGCTACTGCGTGTACCCGGTGCACGCGGGCACGCGGCTGGAGGCCTCGACCGAGCTGAGCGTCGAGGCGACGTGCTTCCGGCAGGAGGCCGACGCCGAACCGGGGCGGCTGCGGTCGTTCCGGATGCGGGAGTTCGTCCGGCTCGACACGGCCGAGCGGTGCCTCGCCTGGCGCGACGACCGCCTCGACGCCGCACGGGACTGGCTCGCGGAGTTGGGCCTGAAGGCGGAGAGCGAGGTGGCCAGCGACCCCTTCTTCGGCCGTGGTGACCGGATGAGGCGGATGCTCCAGGTGGAGCGGGAGCTCAAGATCGAACTGCGGGTGGAGGTCGCGCCGCGACAGGTGCAGGCGGTCGCCTCGGGCAACTACCACACCGACCAGTTCGGCAGGCTGTTCTCGATCACCGGACCGGACGGCGAGGTCGCGCACACCGCGTGCCTCGCGTTCGGGTACGAGCGGCTGGCGCTCGCCGTGGCGCACCGGCACGGCGCGGACCCGCGCGACTGGCCGGAGCGGGTTCGGAAGATCCTCGGGCTGGGGGCACCGGAATGACGTCGACGACCCGAACCACCGCGCTCCGGCCGGAGGCCCGGCTCCTGCTGGCCCTGGCCGCACCTCGCTGGGACGCGACCGGTGCCGACACCGTGCGCGAGCTGTGGGAGACCGGGCCCGCCCTGGACTGGCCGTACTTCCTGGACCAGGCGCTGGGCCAGCAGGTGATCTGCGCGGTCGGCCGGAACATCGGCAGGCACCTGCCCAGGGACAAGTCGATGCTGCCGCACCCGTGGATCTACTCGGCGGCGTACGAGGCGAACTCCCGGCGCAACCGGGCCCTGTTCGCCGAGTTCGGCCGGATCCTGCACGCGCTGAACCGGCGCGAGGTGCGGTACGCGGTCCGGAAAGGACCGTCGCTGTGCGCGCTCGTCTACGACGACCCCGGCGTCCGGCGGATGAGCGACCTGGACGTGCTGGTCGAGCGGGAGTCCCTGGACGCCGCCGCCGAGGTCCTCACGGAACTCGGCTACGCGCAAGGGGCTCCGTCGCCCAGCGGCGACCGCGTCATCCCCCACGAGCGGAAGACCAAGCTGTTCTGGGCGGTGCACCTGAACAACGCCCTGCCGTTCCTGAAGACGACCACCGAGCCGGAGGTGCGGTGGTTCGAGGTGGACCTCTGCTTCGACCTGTTCCAGAAGCGGTCGGCGGGCGGCGTCGAGGTCGGCGCGGTGCTGGACCGCGTCCGGCGGACCGTGGTCTGCGGGGAGCCGTCGTTCGCGCTGGACCCGCTGGACCAGGTGCTGGACATCTGCCTGCACCTGTACAAGGAGGCGACCAGCTACCTGAGCATCGCCCAGGGCCGGGACCTCGTCCTCCAGCGGTTCATCGACGTGAAGGAGACCCTCCGCGCCACCGCGCCCGGCGACCTGGACCGGCTGCCGCGGTACGTCCACAACGTCGGCGCCGAGCGGGAGCTCTACTTCGCCCTGCACCACACCGACCTGCTCTACCCCGGCTCCGTTCCCGCGGAACTGCTGAAGCACCTGGAACCGCCGGACCGCGGGTACCTGGACGAGTACGGCGCGCTGGAGGACCGGACCAGGCGGTGGCGGCAGGGTTTCCTCGACCGGCTGTTCAACCCCGACCGGTGGCGGGAGCTGCCCGCCGCCTCGTCCATCCCGACGGCCTGACGTGGGCGACCGCCTGGAGGTGATCGGCACGGCCACGGTCCCGTGGCTGCCGCCGTCCCACGACTTCCGCCCCCACCTGACCGCGCTCGCGCGCCGCGCCGAACACCACGGCTTCACCGGCCTGCTCGTCTTCTACGACCACATGGTGCTCGACCCGTGGGTGGTGGCCGGGCTCCTGCTCCAGCAGACCTCCACCCTGGTCCCGCTGGTCGCGGTGCAGCCGTACGCCATGCCGCCGTTCACCGCGGCGAAGACCATCAGCGGCCTGACCTCGCTGTACCGCCGCCGCGTCGACCTCAACATCATCACCGGCGCGGCACCGGAGGAACTGGACCAGATCGGCGACCCGCTCGACCACGACGGGCGGTACGCGCGGGCCACCGAGTACACGACCCTGCTGCTCCGGCTGCTCGGCTCGGACGAACCGCTCACCTGGAACGGCGAGCACTACCGGTTCCGCGGTCTGAGGATCAACACCGGACTCCCGGAACACCTCCTCCCCCGGATCTTCGTCCCCGGATCGTCCGAGGCGAGCCGACGTCTCGTGGACCGGGTCGGCCACGTCACGATCACCCACCCCGAGCCGGTCGACCTGTTCGCCGAGAGCTTCGCCGCCGCGCGCAAGGGTTCCGGGGTGGAGATGGGCATCCGCGTCGGGCTGGTCGCGCGGCCGACGGCCGAGGAGGCCTGGGCCGCGGCGCTCGACGGCCACCGGGTGGACCGGGCGGCCAGGCTGCGGACGCTCCTCAAGCGCGAGTCCGAATCGGACTGGAACCGGCGGCTGGCCCGGCTGGCGGCCGAGGCGGACGTGCACGACGACGTGTACTGGACCGGCCTCTACAGCACCGGCCGGACCGGGGCTCCCCTGCTCGTCGGCAGCTACGAGCAGGTGGCGGACTACCTCGACCGGTACACCGCGCTCGGCGTCACGAAGCTGCTGCTGACCAAGGTCGACACCGAGGACGACTTCCACCACGCGGGCACCGTCCTCCGCCTCCTCGACCGGTAGTCCCGGACGCTCCTCATTCCACTCCGACTCGCATGTTAGCGATAACATCATTGCCCGATAGCCACCCCGACGAATCCGCGAGATCGACGCGTTCGAGCAGTTCAAGCCGATACGGATAGGCGTTCCGTCGACGCATTCGATTTCCGACTGCCTGTTAGCGATAACAGAGATGCTTGTCCGATCGAGCCGCGCCCACTACCGTTCCGAGGACGCTCCCAGTAGTTCCGGCCAGCGGGTACGCCGCCGCACCCACTACGAGGAGATCGAGGACACCGTGGTCCCAACGATGAAACGCGCCCTGGTCCTGGCGACGGCGCTGGTGCTCACCGTCGCGACGGCGACGCCCGCATCGGCCTACCCCGCCCCCGGCCGGGTGACCGGCGACGTCGGCGTGCACGACCCCAGCGCGGTCAAGCGCCCGGACGGCAGCTACCTGGTGGCGCACACCGGCAACGACATCTCGCTCAAGACCTCCACCGACCGCGTCGCCTTCCGCAACGCGGGCTCGGTGTTCCCCGGCGGCGCGTCGTGGACGAGCGCCTACACCGGCGGCAGCCGCAACCTGTGGGCGCCGGACCTGTCCTACCGCAACGGCCAGTACTACCTGTACTACTCGGCCTCGACGTTCGGCTCCAACCGGTCGGCGATCTTCCTGGCCACGAGCCCCAGCGGGAACTCCGGCACGTGGACCCACCGCGGCCTGGTGGTCGAGACCCGGACGTCGGACGACTTCAACGCCATCGACCCCGACCTGGTGGTGGACGACCAGGGCCGCTGGTGGCTGAGCTTCGGCTCGTTCTGGTCGGGCATCAAGATGATCGCGCTCAACCCGTCCACCGGCCTGCGGTCGGACAGCACGATCCGCTCGATCGCGGGCCGCGGCGGTGGCGCGATCGAGGCGCCGAACATCGTCAAGCGCGGCGGCTACTACTACCTGTTCGTGTCGTTCGACCTGTGCTGCCGAGGGGCGGCGAGCACCTACCGGGTCATGGTCGGCCGCTCCACCGCCGTCACCGGGCCGTACGTGGACCGCAACGGCGTCGCCCTGACCTCCGGCGGTGGCACCGAGGTGCTGGCCGGGCAGGGCGGCGTCCACGGGACGGG
>DATMCA010001481.1:0-3894 GCA_035559015.1 Umezawaea sp.
CTCCGCTTCGCCCACCGTCGCGTCCAGTCCTTCCGGGACCGTGTAGAGGTTGGCCTCGTCGGAGTTGTGACCGATCAGCAGGTCCGTGGTGAGATCCGGCGGCAGGGTGTCGGCCGGTTGGCCGGTCAGCAGAACTCCGTCGACCACCGGCTTGTACGGGCTCGACCCCACCGAGGTGTCCAGGAATCCGTGCGCCGCGAGGTCCGGTGGCGACAGCTTCAGGGGCAGTTCGGCGAGTTGCGCCTCCGACAGACCCGCCAGCGAGGCGGCGGTGGCCTCGACGCCGAGCAGTCGTGACACGGCGGCGGTGGTCAACGCGGCCTGGGCCGGTTCGACGGCGCAGTCACCGGTGCCGCTCTGGCTGATGGCGCGCCTGAACAGCCCTGCCGCCGCGGGACAAGCGAGCAACGCGGCCACGATCATGGCGCCTGCCGACTGCCCCGCGACGGTCACCTCGTCCGGGTCGCCGCCGAAGGACCGGATGTTCGCCGCCACCCAGCGCAGAGCGGCGATCACGTCCAAGAGGCCGCGGTTGTCCGGTGCGTCGGGGACGTGGAGCCATCCGGCCGCGCCGAGTCGGTAGTTGAGCGTGACCAGCACGACGCCGTCCCTGGTGAAGGACGCCCCTTCGTACATCCGGGCGGAACCGGTACCCGCCGTCAGCCCGCCGCCGTGCACGAACACCAGTACCGGGAGGCCGCGGGTCGCGGTGTCCGGTGTGCTGACGGTCACCGACAGGTAGTCATCACCGGAGTACCCACCGGGTCCGAGGATCGAGGTGAGGTTCATGTCACCGAACCTGCGGGGTGGCGCGGGAGCGTTGGGTCCCGGACGCGTCGCGTCGCGCGTTCCGCTCCACCGCGGGGCTGGCATCGGGGCGGCGAACCGGTGCGGCCCGACCGGCGGCACCGCGTAGGGGATCGAACGGAACACGGCACCTGTCGACGTGGCCGTGCCGCGCACGAGCCCGTCGGCGATCCTCACGGTCAAGGGGACGTCGTCGGCACGAAAGCCGCTGTCGAGCATCGTCGCGCTCCTTCTCGAACGGGTCCCGGCCGGCCAGGACGATCCCCAGCCGGCCGGGACCACCGGCGTCCTGGGGATGTCAGCCGACCCGAACCGGACGGAGGAGGAAACCCTTGTTGGGCAAGCCTTGGAGGAGTTCCTCCAGACGTCCGGTGACGACGAACGTCGAGCCGCCGGGCCCGGCGCTGATGCCGCTGGTGATCGGATCCACTACGTGGTCGGTCACGGTGACCGTCGCCTTGATCCAGCGGTCACTCGGGCTGACTCGCTGCACGACCGCGGGCGTGAAATTCTCCAGTCCGCTGCTGACCACGGCGAGCGAGCCGTCGGGCAGGGCCTTCACCCCGGCGACGAGCGTGCTCAACTCGTTGTCGAGCTGGACCTTGCTCGCCTGCTCTGGCCGGCGGACCGGAACACGGACGAGCCCGTCCGTGGCCGTGGAGATGATGAGCAGGTCACCCGGAACCCAGGCCACCGACGTGGAGCCCAGGTTCGGCGGGAGGCCCGCGACCGCGTTGTGCCCCTCCAGCAGAGCGCTGCGCAGCAGGACCGAGGCCCGCCCCTGACGATCGATGCGGAAGACCAGGCCCGCCTTGGTGTCGACCGCGTACGCGGTGCCGTCCGGCGCCACCACGACATCCGCCACCATGTGCTCCCGGCCGTCGTCGGCGAGCGCCGCCAGGTCCACGTACCAGTGCGGCCGCCCGGTGCGCACGTCGTAGCTGCCGACCCCCGCGACCTTCAACAGGGTGTCCGGAGTGGACTTGTCCGCGACACCGAAGTCGAGATTCGTGACGAGGACCCGGTTTCCGTCGACGCGGATTCCCTGGCTGGAGACCAGCCTCGGGTCGTTGACGAGGGTACGCACGGTGCCGTCCCGGCCCACGGTCGACACCGTGCCGCTCTTCAACGAGGTCACCAGGAAGTTGCCGGAGCACGGGTCGTAGTCGGCGGAGTGCGGGAACACGCCCGGTCCCCGCGCTTCGATGGCGTTCGCGTGCCCGAACTGCCCGGCGGCCGTGCCCGTGGCGGTGGAAGCCCTCTCGCCACCTGCCGTGCCGGCCGAGGCGATCGGAGCCATCAGCAGTGCGCCGGTCAGCAGCGTCCCCACGACGCTCGCGGTCACGGTGGAAGATGTGATCGTGGTCAACGTTCTCTCCTGGGTGAGGTGATCCGGCACCGTCCGCAACTCGCGGTGCCACAACGACTTTGGTCCCCGCTGCTCGGGTGTGCCAGCCACCGGCCGGGGTACTACCGGAAGTGACACCCTCGGCCGGAGAACCACCTCCCCCGATGATCGGTGTCCTTAGTGGACCATCACCGCCGCGGTCGCGACAACGCGTCGGTGGCCCGGGGTGCCACCAGCGGTGGCAGGATGCGGACCGCTCTCCCTGACATGCTCGCTCCTGTCAACCGGCAGTACGTGGTCCAGGAGGTCAGCGATGGAGCCGACTACGCGTCGGAGCGTTCTTGGTGGCATGGCGGCGCGCGCTCGGGGCGGTCGCGGGACCCGCGAGCACGGCGAGCGCCGCAACCCCGTCCCGGCAGCGGTTCGGGTACTCGGTGTCCCACGTGGTGGAGAAGACGTGGCGGACCAGGCCACCGACGGTGATGTTCCCCGACCTGCCACAGGAGTTCTGGGACCGGCACCCGGAGTTCTGGGACGTCGCGGACGGCAGGCTGGTGACCAACAGCCTGACCTGGGTGTTGCGCAAGGGCCGTCGGGTCGTCCTGGTCGACACCGGTATCGGCAACGACAAGGAACGACCGTCCACCCCGGACTTCCACCGGCAGGGGTCGGACTACCCGAGGCTCCTGGGCGTGCGACCGGACGAGGTCGACGTGGTGGTCAACACCCACCTGCACACCGACCACGTGGGCTGGAACACCAGGCTGGTCGACGGTCGATGGGTGCCGACGTTCCCCAACGCGACCTACGTTTTCCCCGAGGCCGACTACGAGCACTTCCGGACCGACCCCGCCGTGATCGACAGCGTGACCCCGATCGTCCAGGCGCGGCAGGCAGTCCTGTGGAGCGGCGACCAGCACCGCATCGACTCCGATCTCGTCATCGAGGCGACGCCCGGTCACACGCCGGGATCGTCGGTGCTGAAGCTGTGCGACCGCGTCGTCTTCACCGGCGACCTCCTGCACAACCCCGCGCAATTCCTCCGACCCGACGTGAACAGCTTCTTCTGCCTGGACCCCGCCCAGGCCCGCACGTCGAGACGACGTGTGCTCGACTGGGCGGCGGACACCGGCGCGGCCGTGCACCCGACCCATTTCGTCGGAGGAACCATCAGCGCCGTCGGAGACGGCTTCCACCTCGACTGAGCACCGATTCTCCTTTGGTGTGGACGAATCCCCGCGGGACCGGGCTCATCGTCGCCACCACGGTCCACAGTTCCACCGGAGCGATTCGCAGGGCGTGAAACCCCCTCGATTCGCCACACACCAGCATCCGCCCCACAGCCGCAGACGTGGCTGCGCATTGGGGCGGCGGTGGCATGACCCGGCCTGGCGTACCAAGAGACCGACCATCGGTTCAATCTCGGAGAAGGATAATCCAGTGATTTCGAATTATTCTTTCGCTCCAATCCTCGACTCAGGTGCGCTACAGTTGACCAATGCCTACTGACAATGTCGAAGCCTTCGACGGCCCGGTGACCGTAATTGGACTCTTCCCGGTTGCGACGAGCGAACAGGACCAACTGGTGGACGCGATCAACGAGACCGGGAAGGTCATGCGGAGCCAACCGGGCTTCCTCGGGTCATCTGTTTTCACCAGCCTGGACGGGACCCGGGTAATCATTTCATCACGATGGGAGAGCGTTGCCGCGCTGAAAGCTGCGCGCGAGGATCCGGAGG
>DATMCA010001482.1:0-2629 GCA_035559015.1 Umezawaea sp.
GGCCTCGGCATGGGATCCGCCGGTCCGTCCACGAGCGCAGCGCTCATGGCATCGACTCCTCCCAACCGCACGGGCATGGCCTCCGGTGCGATGGCAACGTTCCGCCAGCTCGGCCAGACCCTCGGCGTCGCTGTGTTCGGAT
Organism: Umezawaea sp.; assembly: GCA_035559015.1. GTDB lineage: Bacteria > Actinomycetota > Actinomycetes > Mycobacteriales > Pseudonocardiaceae > Umezawaea. The sequence continues at coordinate 143 of DATMCA010001482.1, forward strand.
TGGTGTTCGCGGCGGTCATCAAGAGCCGGTCCGGCAGCGAGGTGGACGTGCAGGGCGTCGTCAGCGCCGACCACGTCGACCCCGCCCTCGGCATCGGCCACGCGATGACGGGCGGACTCGGAGTGGTGTTCGCGGTCGCCGGCCTGCTGAACCTCATCGCGTGCGTGCTCGCTTTCGCCTTCGTTCGACCGGCAGCGCCGCCACCGGCTCCACCCACCACTCCCGCGGTGCACGACGAATCGGCGACGAGCACCGCCTGACGACGACGGAGGGGCGAAGACAGCCGCAGGGATCATCGCGCTCGTCGACGCGGCGCCGAGGCCCGACGTCCTGGTCAACAGCATCCTGGCCGAGCAGGGGCCGTTCGACGTCGTCGTGGACGCGGTATCCCCACCCACGGCTTCCGTGGGACTGCTGGACGCGCCGCACTACGAAGAGCGACCTGGCAGGACCGGAGCACACCCCGGCGACCACGTGGTCGGTGTGCACGTCTACCACGACGCGGCGTTCATCGAGAAAGGCGTGAACGCCGAACAGTATCGAGACACCCCACGGCTGATTCCGACCCTGTCGCTGATCGCGTGATCACTCCACCGGCAGGATCGGCACCGACCTGTCGGCGCGGGCGTGGCGTTGCCTCCACTTGTCGAGTTCCACGAGCAGGTAGGCGAATGCGGCCAACGCGGCGATGAACGCCCAGGCGGTCCACCCGATGGGCGCGGTGTGGAACAGGGTGTTCATCGTCGGTGCGTAGGTGAACAGCGCTTGGAGCACGACGGTCGTGCCGATCCCGACCAGCAACCACGGGTTGCTCAGGAACCCGACGTGCGGGCGCAGGTCGGTCAATGACCGGCAGTTGACGAGGTAGGCGATCTGAGCGGCGACGAACGCGTTGACCGCCACCGTTCGGGCCTGCTCCAGCGTCGCGCCGGCGGACAACTGCCAGTGGAACGCCGTGAACGCCCCGGCGAGCAGGATCACCGACACGAACACGATCCGGCGCACCACCTCGCCGGTCAGCAGCGGCAAGGACGGCGGTAGTGGCGGCCTGCGCATGACGTCGGGATCGCGCGGCTCGAAGGCCAACGTCAGCCCCAGCGCGACAGCCGTGGTCATGTTGATCCACAGGATCTGCACCGGCAGGATCGGCAGCGCGGTGCCGACGACGACCGCGGCGAGGATCACCAGGCCTTCGGCCATGTTCGTCGGCAGCGTCCAGATGATGAACTTGCGCAGGTTGTCGAACACGGTCCGGCCTTCCTCGACGGCCGCGCGGATCGTGGAGAAGTCGTCGTCGGCGAGCACCATGTCCGCGGCCTGCTTCGCCACCTCGGTGCCTCCGCCGCCCATGGCGATGCCGATGTCCGCGCGCCGCAACGCGGGCGCGTCGTTGACCCCGTCGCCGGTCATCGCGACGACGTGGCCCTGTGCCTGGAACTCCGTGACGAGCCGCAACTTCTCCTCCGGTGACACCCTGGCGTGCACGGCCTCGGCCGGGATGTCGAAGCACCGGGCGATGGCACGGGCCGTCGCCGGGTGGTCCCCGGTGATCATCCGAACCTCGATCCCCGCCTCGCGGCACGCCCGCACGGCCTCGATCGCCTCCGGTCGCGGTGGGTCGTGCATCGCCTGCACGCCGAGGAGGACCACCTTGCCCCGCAACGCTTCCTCGGTCAGTTCGACACCGTCGGCCAGCCGTGCCGTGGCCAACGCCAGCACGCGCAGGCCCTGGTCCGCGAGGTCGTCGGTGTCGATCGCGGTCCCGGACAGCTCGGCGATCCGCTCAGCCGCGCCCTTGAGGTACACCAGACCGCCGGGGTGCAGCGTCGCCATGTACCGGCGTTCAGCGGTGAACCGCAGGACGCCGATCCGACGCGGCACGTCGTCCGGGCCCATCCCGGCCTTGGCCGCGGACACGACCAGCGCGGCCTCGGTCGGGTCGCCCACCGCCGTCCACTTGCCGTCCTCGTGGGTGACCCGCGCGTCGTTGCACGCGAGTCCGGCCAGCAGGCACTCGCGCAGTTCGGCGTCCGCGGGTGGCCGGATCTCGCCGTCGGGGTCGTAACCGACGCCGGTCAGGTCGTGGTGGCGACCGGCCACCACGGCGGTTCGGACGGTCATCGCGTTCGCGGTGAGCGTGCCGGTCTTGTCGGTGCAGATCATCGTGGTGCTGCCCAACGTCTCCACGGCGGGCAGCCGACGGACGACCGCGTTGCGGCGCGCCATCCGGGCCACACCGATCGCGAGCGTCACCGTGACGGCGGCGGGAAGTCCTTCGGGGATGGCTCCTACGGCCAGAGCGACGGCAGCGGTCACCATGGCGCCCAGGGGCTCGCCGCGCACCAGGCCGATCACGACGCTGAGCGCGGCCAGCCCGAGGATCACCGCGGTCAGCAGCTCGCTGAACCGGGCGAGCTTGCGGGTCAACGGCGTGGGCACCGTCGCGGTGCCGCCGACGAGCCGGTGCACGTGGCCGATCTCGGTGTC
>DATMCA010001483.1:0-5105 GCA_035559015.1 Umezawaea sp.
CCACGCCCGGCCGCCGCACTCGGCCGCGACGGCGGCCAGCCGCTCGCCCTCCAGGCCGACCAGCGCGAGCCTGGCGCCCCGCGCGGCGAGCCGTCGGGCCACGTCGGCGCCGATCCCCCTGGCCGCGCCGGTGATCAGGACAACCTTGCCGTTGACGTCCACGGTGACCTCCCGAAGCTGTTCCGGAAGGCCACCGTAGCCCAACTTACCGTCAGTAAGCTACTGGTGAGTTAAACGCTCGCGTTCGTAAGCCGCTGCACCTCGGCGGGCGACAGCGTCAGGTCGAGCGCGGGCAGGAGCGCTTCGAGCTGTTCGGTGTTGCGCGCGCTCGCCAGCACGGACGGGATCGTCGGCTGCGCGGTGATCCACGCCAGCGCGACCGCGGCGACCGACGTCGCGTTCGCCGCGGAGATCTCGTCCAGGGCCGCCAGGACGCGCAGGCCCCGGTCGTCCAGGTACTTGGTCGCCCCGGCCGCCCGCGGGCTGTCCACGTCCACGCCAGGCCGGTACTTGCCGGTCAGGAATCCCTTCGCCAGACCCCAGTACGGCAGCGCGGACAGATTGTTCGCCGCCACGACGTCCGCCAGCGCGCCCTCATACGCCGAACGCGCGACCAGGCTGTACTCCGGCTGGAGCGCGACGAACCGGGCCAGGCCGTCCCGCTCGGAGACCGCCAGCGCCTCCGCGAGCCGTTCGGCGGAGAAGTTCGAGGCGGCGATCTGCCGGACCTTGCCCGCCCGCACGAGTTCGTCGAGCGCCCCGAGGTACTCCTCGGCGGGCGTCTCCTTGTCGTCGCGGTGCGCGTAGTACAGGTCGACGTGGTCGACGCCGAGCCGCTTGAGCGAGGCCTCGGCGGCGGTCTTGATGGTCGAGGCCTTGATGTTGTCCAGACCCTTGGTCATGCCGACCTTGGTCGCGATCACCACGTCGGCCCGGTTCCCGCGCGCCGCGAGCCACTGCCCGATGATCGTCTCGGACTGGCCGCCCGAGTACAGGTCGGCCGTGTCGATGAAGTTCCCGCCGGCCGCCGTGAACGCGTCCAGCACCGCGAAGGACTGCTCCTGGTCCGCGGTCCACCCGAAGACGTTGCCGCCGAGCGCCAGCCGGGACACGTCCAGATCGCTGTTGCCGAGTTTCGCCATGGATCGAACGTACCTTTCGGTCCGGCGGTGCACCGCGTGGATTAAATCGCTCCGCGGACCCGTTGTCGCAGGGGCCGGATCCGACTAGCGGGGAGCAGACGTGGCCGTGGAACTGGGAACTTTTGGGGTGTGGAGCCGAGCGCAGCTGTGGGAGGCGGAGGGGGACGCCGCCGCCGAACTGGAGGACCTCGGCTACGGCGCGCTGTGGCTCGGCGGATCACCCGGCGGTGACCTGGACGCCGTGTCCGCGGTGCTCCGCACGACCCGCGCGCTGCCCGTCGCCACCGGCATCGTGAACGTCTGGTCCGAGCCCGCCGAGCGGCTGTCGACCACCTTCCGGCGGATCGACGCCGACCACCCCGGCCGATTCCTGGTGGGCATCGGCGCGAGCCACCCCGAAGCGGTCAGCGAGTACGTGAAGCCCTACGACAAGCTCGTGGGCTACCTCGACGAACTGGACGTGCCCGCCGACCGCCGGGTCCTCGCGGCCCTCGGCCCGCGCGTCCTCAAGCTCGCCGCCGACCGCACCGCGGGCGCCCACCCGTACCTCGTGACGCCCGAGCACACCGCCACCGCCCGCGAAGTCCTCGGCGCGGACAAGCTCCTCGCACCCGAGCAGCACGTCGTCGTGGAGACCGACCCGGACACCGCTCGCGCGCTGGGCAGGAAGTCGATCCAGCTGTACCTCGGGCTGCGGAACTACACGAGCAACTGGCTCCGCCTGGGCTACACGGAGGCCGACCTCGCCGACGGCGGCAGCGACCGCCTGGTCGACGCGCTCGTCGCGTGGGGCTCGCCCGAGCGGATCGCCGCCCGGCTCCGCGAACACCTCGACGCGGGCGCCGACCACGTCGCCGTGCAGGTCGTGGCGGCGGACGGCGGGCACGACCGCGAGGCGTTCCGCGAGCTCGCGAAGGTCCTTTTTTAACGGGCTGTTTCGCGCAGGTGAGCGACAGTTTCGGCCTACTCCGATCGCCAAGAGGGCCCATGATCAACTGTATCGGTCGGGTGGGGTCGTAGGATGCCCCCTGATACGGCGTTCAGGGCACCTGAGGAGGACGACCGATGCCCATCGCAACCCCCGAGGTCTACGCCGAGATGATCAGTCGCGCGAAGGCGAACGAATTCGCCTATCCCGCGATCAACGTCACCTCGTCCGAGACCCTCAACGCGGCACTCCGCGGATTCGCCGAGGCCGAGAGCGACGGCATCATCCAGGTCTCGACCGGTGGTGCGGAGTTCGCGTCCGGCACCAAGGTCAAGGACATGGTCACCGGCGCTGTCGCACTGGCCGAGTTCGCTCACGTGGTCGCGGCGAAGTACCCCGTCAACATCGCGCTGCACACCGACCACTGCCCCAAGGACAAGCTGGACGGCTACGTCCGCCCCTTGATCGGCATCAGCCAGGAGCGCGTCGCCCGCGGCGAGAACCCGCTGTTCCAGTCCCACATGTGGGACGGGTCCGCGGTGCCGCTCGACGAGAACCTGCAGATCGCTTCGGACCTGCTCCAGGAAGCCGTCAAGGCGCGCATCATCCTGGAGATCGAGGTCGGTGTCGTCGGCGGCGAGGAAGATGGCGTCGACAACGAGATCAACGACAAGCTCTACACGACCACCGAGGACTTCCTGAAGACCGTGGAAGCGCTCGGCTCGGGCGACAAGGGTCACTACCTGCTCGCCGCCACCTTCGGCAACGTGCACGGCGTGTACAAGCCGGGCAACGTGAAACTGCGCCCCGAGGTCCTCAAGCAGGGCCAGGACGCGGTCGCGGAGAAACTGGGTCTCGCGGCAGGCTCCAAGCCGTTCGACCTCGTGTTCCACGGCGGGTCGGGGTCCCTGTTGGAGGAGATCCACGAGTCGCTCTCGTACGGCGTCGTGAAGATGAACATCGACACGGACACGCAGTACGCCTTCACCCGCCCGATCGTCCAGCACATGTTCACGAACTACGAAGGTGTGCTGAAGATCGACGGCGAGGTCGGCAACAAGAAGGTCTACGACCCGCGCAGCTACCTCAAGGCGGCAGAGGTCGGGATGGGTGCTCGCATCGCACAGGCCTGCGAGCACCTGAAGTCGTCCGGTCGCATGATCGCCGGCTGATCTTCGCTCTTTCGCCTTTGATGGGAACCGCCCTCCGGATTGTCGGGGGGCGGTTCTTCGTTGTGTGCTGAATCTCAGTGGTCGTGTAACACGCGATGCTTGCGCCGCGACTTTGATAAAGCAACCCAGTGCACACACCGAAACAGGGGTGCAGGAGTCGTCAGGTGATCGATAAGAAGACGGCGGGCGCGGTGACGGCGGCGTGCGTTCTCGTAGCCGCAATTATCGGGTTTATCGCCAACGTGGTGACAGTGGCAGATTTCTTCGACAGGAAGGATTCAGCTGACAGCCTCCCGGTGGGGAGTCAGATAGTTTCGACTAGCGTGAAGGCGGTAGATGAGCAGGCTGAGCGCACCCCAGTGACTTCGGAACGCGCTCCGGTCACCACTGTCCCCACTTTGACCGCTACTGCTGATGTTCCAACGGTTCCCGTCCCTCCCGAGACAAAGCCTAGGCAACCGGCCATTCCTCAAGGGCAGGCGGTGCCCTCCGTGCCGGAGAAGTTCATTGGCTCTTGGTTCGGAATAGTGTACCAGGGGCAGGTGGAAACATACCCGGTTGAAGTAGTCATAGCTGGCGGATCCAGTGGCGCCAAGATCGGCACAGCCGACTATCCCACTCTTGGATGTGGTGGCCGGTGGGAGTTGCAAGCGGCGTGGGAGAATAAAGTTCGGGCAACTGAACGGATCGAGTACCAAGGGAATTGCGTGAACACGGTGACCATTGATCTGTTGATGCAGCCGGATGGTCAGCTGTTCTACTCGTTCAGGGGTGTGGAGGGTGCAGGAATCCTCCATCGCCAACCCTGAGCCATGGTCGATCGGCAATTGCCGACGCTTCCCGCTTCACGGGAAATGCCCTCGGAGGTCCGGGCCTTTCCCGTTGTGATGTCAGGCCGCCACAGCCGCCCTTCGCCTCATCCAGTAATCCACCCCAACCCACCCAACCACCAACAACCCGAACGTCCCCAAAGCCGACGGGTACAGGATCGGCGGCGCCTCCAACCACTGCTGCTGAACCCAGATCCCCCCGTATCCGATCCCGGTAACAGCCGCCGACCCCAGCAAAGCCACCGACAACGCCGGCAACGAAGCCAGGTGCGCGATATCCACGCAAAAACCCACCAACACCAGGAACAACGGCAACGCCGACGTCGGGAAGTCCACACCCATCAACACCGGCCAGATCAAGCACCGGTAGACCACATAACCGGCAGCCACAGCCGTAGCCGTCCACCGCCGCCCAACAGTCCGCCGAGCGAGCACCAGCACGACCCCCGTGGACACCAACCCCCACAACGGGTAAACCCAATCCGCGATCGGCAGCGCGAAGCTCAGCACCGCCGTCCGGTCCACCGGCCTCCCGATCTGGTCGGCGGCGAACTGCAACAGGATCGGCTCGGCCTCGGGCTTCCCAGCGTCCCAAGCACCGAGCGCGACCACCCCGTACTCCTGGTGCTGGTTCGGGAACCAGGTGTTCTCCAGGAAGAACATCCACAACGCCGCCAAGCCCCACGTCCCCGCGCGACCGGCCGGGTAGCACCGCATCCACCCCCGGATCGCCCCGGCGAGCATGATGCCGGTGCCGAGGTACAGCAGCGCGTGCGAGCCGCTCCACGACGTGATGTCCAGCCCGTTGATCCGGTGGTTGATCAGGTCGATCGGCAGTGCGATGAGGAACACGCCGGTGCCCCACTGCATCAGCCGCAGGGCGATCCGGTCCACCCCGTAGCCGGTGAACGAGTGGAAGATCGTCAGGCCGACCACGATCACCGTGCCGACCGTGTTGATCATGTGCGGTGGCGCGAGTTCGTCGCGCAGCCACTTGAAGTGCCAGGCCACGTCCCACGACGAGCCGAGCAGC
>DATMCA010001484.1:0-12731 GCA_035559015.1 Umezawaea sp.
TCCGAGGCCACCGCGACGTCGAACCGGCGTTCCAACCCGGACCGCACGGTCGACTCGACGCACACGTTGGTCAGCACCCCGGCCACCACCAGCCGCTCGACCCCGAGCCCACGCAGGACCTCCTCCAGGTCGGTGCGCAGAAAGGCGTCGTAGCGGTCCTTGTCCACGACCACCTCCCCCGCCGACGGCGCCAACCGGTCGAGGACACGGGCGTCCCAACTGCCGTGGCAGAGCATCCGCGGCTCGACGGCGAGGACCGGCGCCGCGGCCTCGCGCCACCCCGGCGACATCTCCGGCCCGCCCTCGCTGATGACGTGCCGGGTGTAGACCAGGGGCACATCGGACGCCCGCGCCGAGGCGATCAGCGCCTCCGCCGCGCGGACGACGGGTTCGGCGTTCGGAAGTCCCATCCCCGCTCGGGCCAGGGACCCTTCCGGGTGCAGGAACCCGTTCTGCATGTCGATGACGAGAACCGCTGTGCTGGACAAGGGTCGAGATCCTTTCCGCTGGGTGGTCAGAAGATCGCCACCGGGTTGCTGGCGCTGGAGGTGACGCCGACCAGGCGCCACGGCAGCGCGGCGAAGAAGAACTCCCACCGCCCCTCCTCGCGGCACACGGCGGCGAGTTCGGTGAGTTCCACGTTGTCGATCAGCCACAGGCCGAGGGCGACCAGGCCGACCGCGTGCACGGGCCTGGTCAGGTCCGGGCCATAGCCGGACGGCTGCACGTCCTGCACGCCGTCGTTGCCCAGCACGGCGACGTCGCGCTCGCGCAGGAACGGCAGGCAGCTCGCGTGCAGTCCGGCCTGCCGGGCGGCCGGGCCGACGGCGTCGGGGCCCTCGTGCAGGATCCTGGCCACGTTCCCGGTGTGCACCAGCAGCGCGTCACCGGGGCGCACCACGACGCCTTGGCGCCGTTCCGCGGCGGTGAGGTCGTCCGGGGTGACCGGCTGCCCGCGCTCCAACCAGTCGACGCCGTGCAGCGCCGCGATGTCCAGCAGCACTCCCCTGGTGAGGAAGCCGTGGACGGCGTGGTGCACCGACAGGTCTCGGGCACCGCCGAGCGACGTGGTCCCGGAGGCGGGGAAGCCGTTGTAGTTGCGGCCGTCCCACGAGTAGTGGGCCAGGCCGTCGACGTGGGTGTTCGACCCGTGCGCGGCGATGCCGACGAACTCGGTCACCGCGTCGAACCTCAACGGCCGGCCGAAGTGCTCCTCGACCTCGTTGGTGCCGGTGAACCGCTGCACCGCGGAGTTGCCCGACGCCAACGGGTCCGGGGCACGGGGGTCGACGTCCCGCGACAGCGACACGGCCCGCCCGGTGCGGATCGACGCGGCGGCCGCCACTCGGACCTCGTCGGTGATGGTGTTCAGCGTGCCCAGGCGGTCGTCGTCACCCCAGCGGCCCCAGTTGGACAGCGAGGTGAAGAAGTCGAGCACCTGGTCCTCGGTCAGGTCCGTGCCCCGCCCGCTCATCGCCGCGCCTCCAGCAGCAGGCGCAGCCCGTCGAACAGCACGCCCCGGTCACCGGCGAGGGTGACGGTCCGCGAGACCGTATCGGCCGACTCCCACGCCGCGTTCGCGACCACGTACTCGATCCCGGCGTCGTGGCACGCCCGGACCACGCGGTCGTGCGCCTCCCGGATCTCGTCGTGGGCGATGTCGCCGTCGAGGCCGCGGGCCATGCTCAGGTCGAAGGGGCCGAAGACGAGACCGTCGACGCCGGACCGTGACGCGATGGCTTCCACGTCCTCCACGCCTTCGGGGTCCTCGATCAGCCCGAAGACCAGGACGTCCTCGTCCGCCCGCCGCCGGTCGTCCGCCCAGTCGGTCGTGACGTGCCCGACCGACCGCACCGCCGGGCAGGCACCCCGCCGTCCCGCGGGGGCGTAGCGGGTCGCCGCCACGAGTGCGGTCGCCTGCTCCACCGTGCACACGTGCGCGGCCATGATCCCGGCCGCGCCGAGATCCAGCACGTGCTGGATGAACGCCGGGTCGTGGTCGGCCACGCGCACGATCGCGTCGATCCCGACGGCGTCGGCGCCGCGGATCAGCTCACGGACCTCGGCAGGCGACAACGAGCCGTGCTCGGTGTCGATCCAGGCGTAGTCGACCCCGGCCTGCCCGGCGATCTCCACCACGTCGGGGCTGGGCAGCTGGACCGCGATCCCATAGGCGACGGCTCCCGCTTCCCAAGCCGTGCGGATGCGGCGCGGACGTCTCGTCAGCATTTGGCGGTCCTCTCGGCTCGTTCGGAGTTTCCTTCCGACAACTCGACAGTAGGGCCGGATTGAGCCGAACAGTTTCGGTATTGTCGAAAGTTGTGTCGACTACGTCGGAGAGCCCCGCGTGAAGCCCCAGCTCGCCCACATGCAGGTCTTCCTCGCCCTGGCGCGGACGGGCAGCGTGACCCTGGCGGCCACCGACCTGCGCCTCGCGCCGTCCCGGATCAGCGAGCGCGTTCGGGAACTGGAGTCCGAACTGGGCGTCGACCTCTTCGACCGCGCCACGCGCCCGGCGACCCTGACCGCGGCGGGCGAGGCGCTGCTGCCGCGTGCCCGTGCCATCGTCGCCGAGTTCGACCTCGTCGAGTCGATGTTCCGCACCTCGCCGTCACCGCCCGTCCGCGTCGGCGTGCGCTCGCTGCCCGCGGAGTTCCGCGAGTCGTTGGTGGAGGGGACCATCCGGCCCGCCGTCGGGCGGTCGTCCCTGTCGCTGCGACCGCTGGACTCGGATCAGCAGGTCGACCTCCTGCGCTCCCGAGACCTGGAACTCGGCCTGCTGTGGAGCGAACTCCGCGACGACGGGGAACTCGACCAACTCCCCCTGCTGGAGGAGCGCTTCGTGATCGCGGTGCCGGACACCCCGCGGTTCCACCGGCTCGACCGGATCGGCCCCGCCGACATCGTCGGCCTGCGCCTGGCGACCAACATCGACCCCTGGACCTTCCCCGAGGTCCTCCACCCCTACCTGGAGATGGTCCCGCTGGTGGACCGGATCAACGCGGCCGTCGAGGACGGGCTCCTGATGCTGCTGTCCGACGGCGTGCACTGCTCCTTCGTGCCCGCGGGCTGGCAGGACCACAGCCACTTCGCGTCACCCCACGGCGAACGGGTCCTGCTGCTCCCCCTGCTGGACCCCCAGCCCACGATCGTGACCTACCTGACCTGGCGCCGGGACCGCCGCGACGAGACGCCGATCAGCCGGGTCGTCGACCGGGCACGACGGCGGTTCCCCGAACCCCACCGGCGATGACGTCGCCCGGTGTCAGCCGCCCAGCTTGCCGCGCATCTCGATGGCGATCTGCGCCGCGTCGAGGTTGGCCAGCGCGTTCGCCAGGACGTCCGCGTCGAACGTGCCGTTGTCGCGCTCGTCCAGCAGCACCGTCCGCTGCGCGGCGATGACCGCGAGCCGGTGTGCCTTCGCCACGGCGAACCCCTCCGACGTCGGGTCGCCCTCCGGGTGCGGCGGCTCCGGCACCGTCTCCGCGCTCGTCCTGAGCAGTTCCATGATCCCGGCCCACTCGGTGGCGGTCCGCTCCGCGGCCGCCGCCCCGTCGACCTCCGGCGTGATGAGCCGGAGCACCAGGCCGATCGTGCCGCCCTGGACGAGCAGCGACATCAGCGCGACCGCGAACGCGATGAGCACGAGCACCGAGCGCTGCGGGGTGTCCTCGGGGAGCGTCTGCGCCGCGGCCACGGTCACCGCGCCGCGCATGCCCGCCCAGACCACCGCGGTGCCGTCGCGCCACCCGAGCGGCTGGCGGAGGAAGTAGTCGATGTCGGCCAGCAACCGGGTGATCCGGACCGCGAACCGGTCCAGCCGGCGTTCCGACAGCCGCCGCCCGCGGGAGTTCACCTCCCCGTACGTCTCCCGCACGCCCTCCGGCATGGCCATCCGCTCGCGCATGTCCTGAACCCTCGGCTGCATCCGCTCGCGCCGCCGGGCCCGCCGGGCGAGGACCGCGAGCAGCGGGGCGATGTACGCCGCGCGCACCAGGACCGTCAGCAGGAGGGCCCCGGCCGCGATGAGCACGGCCGCACCGACCCCGGCGTGGTCGTGCTCGACGTTCTCCACGATCGACTTGATCTGCACGCCCATCGTCAGGAACACCGCGCCTTCGAGGACCAGCTCGACCGTGCGCCAGTTCTGCGAGTCCGACAGGCGGTTCTGCGGTGAGAGGTCGCGCGGCGCGCGGATGCCCGTGACGAGCCCCGCGACCACGGCCGCGACCAGTCCGGACGCCCCGAGGTGCTCGGCGGGCACGGAGGCCAGGAACGGCACCGCGAACGAGATGACCGTGTTGACGGCCGGGTCGGTCACGCGCTTGCGGACCACCAGGTTGAGCCACCCGACCAGCACGCCGATCACGAGCGCGACGACGACCGAGTAGGAGAACGTGCCGACCGAACCCCAGAACGAGAACGTCGCGGCCGTCGCGACGATCGCGGTCCGGAGCAGCACGAGAGCGGTCGCGTCGTTGAGCAGGCTCTCGCCGTCGAGCATCGCCACGACCCGTTTGGACACCGCCGTCCGCTTGACGATCGACGTCGCCACGGCGTCGGTCGGGCTGATGATCGCGCCGAGCGCCACTCCCCACGCGAACCCCAGACCTGGGACGACGAGCATGAAGAACAGACCGAGCAGCAGGGCGCTGGCCACGACCAGGACCACGGACAGACCGCTGATCGCCCCGAACTCGCGGCGGAAGTTCATCGACGGCATCGACACCGCCGAGGAGTACAGCAGCGGCGGCAGAACACCTTCGAGGATCCACTCGGGTTCGACGTGCACGGACTCGAACACCGGCAGGAAGCTCGCCGCCACGCCGATCGCCACGAGCACCAGCGGCGCCGCGACCCGCAGGCGCGGACCCAGGAGGGTGGCGGCGGCGATCACCACGAATCCGGTCACGATCACGACGAGCAGTTCGGTCACGCGGTCAGATTGGCACCAACCAGGCCCGATGCCGGGGATTTCCCCGCGACCGTGTCGGGTGGACCGTCCACAGGGGAATCCGCGCCTCGCGGGCGGTTCAGCCGACGCGGTAACCGACCCCGCGCACGGTGTGGACGACCGGAGGGTCGTGGAGCTTGCGGCGCAGCTGGCCCACCAGCACGTCGAGCACGTTGGACGCGGGGTCGAGGTGCTCGTCCCACGCGTACCGGATCAGCTCGGCGCGCGGCACGACCCGGCCCGCGTTGGCCACGAGCAGTTCCAGGACGAGGAACTGCTTGTGCGTCACGGTGAGCAGCACGCCACCGCGCCGCACCTCCCGGCGGCCCTGGTCCAGTTCCAGGTCGCCGTGCCGCAGCACGGCGGGGCCGCCGGTCGGGCCGCGCCGGCACAGGCTGAGCACCCGCGCGACCAGCTCGTCGACGGCGAACGGCTTCACCAGGTAGTCGTCGCCGACCGCCAGCCCTTCGACCCGGTCCCCCACCCGACCCAGCGCGGTGAGGAACAGCACCGGCAGCTCGAAGCCGGAACGGCGGCGGTCCGCGACGTACCGCAGCGCGTCCCCACCGGGCACCATCCGGTCGAACACCGCGCAGTCGTAGGAGTTCACCGCCAGCGCCTCGTCCGCGCCCGCCAGGTCCCGCGCCATGTCGACGGCCAGCCCGGCGCCCCGCAACGACACCGCCACGGCGAGCAGCAGGTCCTCGTCGTCCTCGGTGACCAAGATCCGCACCGCTCCACCGTAGTGCGCCGCCGGGGGCGCGGGCGATAGGTTCCGGCAGCATGCGGGTACTGGTGGTGGAGGACGACGAGGACCTCCGGGTGGCGGTCGCGGGCGAACTGCGCGGTGCGGGTCTGCGGGTCGACACCGCGCACGACATCGCCGGGGCGGACGCCGCGTCCGCCTGCCCCTATGACTGCGTGGTGTTCGACCGGATGCTGCCGGACGGTGACGCCATCGCCTACGTGGACGCGAAACGCCGGGAGGGGTGGGCCGTGCCGGTCCTGTTCCTCACCGCGCGCGACCGGACGGCGGACCGGGTCGCCGGGTTCGCGCACGGCGGTGACGACTACCTGGTGAAGCCCTTCGCCAACGCCGAGCTGACCGCGCGGGTGCTGGGGCTGTGCCGCCGCGCGGGACGCGGCAGGCCGCCGGTCCTGCGCCACGCGGACCTGGAGGTCGACTGCGCCCGCCGCGAGGTGCGCCGCGCGGGCGTGCTGCTCACGGTGACCGGCAAGGAGTTCGCGGTGCTGGAGTACCTGGCCGCGCACGCGGGCCGCGCGGTCGCCAGGGCCGACCTGATCGAGCACTGCTGGGACGCCGAGTCCGACCCGGTGGCCAACGTGGTCGACGTGGTGGTGCTCCGGCTGCGGCGCAAGCTGCGGGAGCCTCAGCTGATCCACACCGTCACCGGCTTCGGCTATCGGCTGGGCACGACGTGAGCGCGGCCCGGCTGCGCAAGCTCCGGTGGCTGCTCACCGTGCTCTTCACCGCCATGAACACCGCGGGTCTGCTGGTGCTGGCCGTTCTCGTGGTCCGCGAGGACGCCGAGCAGGGCGCGGAACGGATCGACGCCGAACTGCACCGCGTCACGGCCGTCGCCAGCAGGTTGATCGACTACCAGCGGTCGCTCGTCACCGCCGACCTCGTGGTCGACCCGATCAACCGCGAGTGCCCGCAGTTCGCGATCCTGCCCGGCGGAGCGCCCGGCGAGTTCCGCGGCCACCTCAGCGAGAAGACGTGCGTGGCGGTGGACACGGGAGTGCTCAGCGCGCTGGCGACGCAGGCCGTCCGCGACGGCCGGACCGTCGCCGGTTCCAAGGACGGCCTGCGGGTGCGCGCGGAACCGCTGCGCGGCGCGGACGGCGGTGTGGTGGGCGCGATCGTCGCGGTCTCGGACCTCGGTCCGGAGCGGTCGCGGCACCTGGGCGTGCTGGCCTCGGTCGTCGCCGGGTGCGCGGTGCTGGTGCTGGCGCTCGGCGTGGCCGGGCACGTGCTCTCCGGTCGGGCGATCCGGCCCGCCGCGGCGGCGCTGGAGCAGCAGGAGGTGCTGCTCGCCGAGACCGCGCACGACCTGCGGACACCGGTCGCGGCGCTGCGGGCCCTGGCCGAGACCGCAATCCGGCACCCCGACCAGCACGCCGAACTGCTGCCGCGCACGGTCCGGCTGGCCGCGCGGATGGGCGGCATCATCGACGGCCTGCTGGTGCGGGCCAGGCTCGCCGCGGGGGTCGAGCAGCTCGCGATCCAGCCGGTGTGGCTGGACCAGCTCGTGGCGGGCGTGGTGGAGGAGACGCCCGCGCACGGGGCGCGGGTCACCGTCACCACCGCGCCCACCAAGGTCGACGTCGATCCGAACCTGGTGCAGCGGGCGGTCGGCAACCTGCTCGCCAACGCCCTGCGCCACGGCCACCGGCCGGACGAGGAGGCGATCGTGCACATCACCGTCGCCGACGGCCGGGTGACCGTGGCCGACCACGGCCTCGGCATCGACGCCGCGGCCGCGGAGGAGGCGTTCGACAGGTTCACCGGCAGCGGTGGCTCGTCCGGGCTGGGCCTGTCGATCGTGCGCTGGGTGGCGCTGGCCCACGGCGGCGCGCTGCGCGTGTTCAACGCCGAGGAGGGCGGGGCGATCTTCGAGCTGAGCCTGCCGGTCAGCGAACGGTGAACCGCTCCCAGGGCTGGAGGGAGACCCAGTCCCCGTCCAGGCGGTACGCGAGGTAGTACGTGTAGTCGCCGACCGCCGGGAAGGCGCGCCGCAGCGTGATGTCCTGCGGTGTGGTGCCGAGGCTCCGCTCGCCGGTCTCGGGGAAGTCGTGGGCCGTGCCCGCCGCGTCCCGCACCCGCACGGTCAGCCCGTGCAGCGCGAGCGGGCGGTCGGCGGTGAGCGTCGCGCGAACGACGACCTCCTGCCCCGCCCTGGGCAGCCGCGGTTCGAGCTCCAGGGAGCCCGCGATGGTCGGGCGCTCGGGCAGCGCCGCGACCGGGACGTCGTCCTCGCCGGTCAGCGCGACGAGCGCGACCGCGATGAGCACGACGACGAGTGCGATGGCGGGCAACAGGAATCGGCGACGTACCAAAGCTGGACCGTTTCTCTATCGGGTGTCCTACGCTACGTGGTCGAACACCAGGGGGTCGAGGCTCATGCGCATCTCCGCCAAGTGGCGAGGCCGGGCGCCGGTCGCCGTGCTGAGCGCGATCTGCGTCGTCGCGGTCGGGGTGGCGATCAGCGGTGCGGCGGGCGGGTCCGGGATCGAGTTCCTCGGGTCCGGCCACTGGGTGCTGAACTCGGCGTTGGAAACCGTTTTCCACGTCGACGGCGAGACCAAGCAGGTCAACGCCGAGGTGCCGGTGCCCGGCACCGAGCCCGGCGGCGTCGTCGTGCGGGGCGGTACCAGCGGGTACGTCGTGGAGCGCGGCACGATCACCGAGTTCGGCGAGTCGACGCTGCGCGTCGAGGGCACCACGCCGGCGCCGAACGACCAGGAGATGCCGGTCGTCGTGGCGGCCGAGGGCGGCCCGTACCTGGTGTACCGCGACCAGGCCGTCGTCGTGCGGCTCGGCGAGGACCACGCCGTGGTGCCGGTCGGCGGCAAGCTCGGCAACCCCGTCGCCACCGAGGACGGGACGCTGTGGCTGCACCGGACCGACACGGGCGCCCTGTGCCGGCTGTCGAAGGGCACGACCGTGCCGTCCTGCCCAGCCTCGGCCCCGGCGGGCCACGCGGGCGGCCTGACCGTCGTCGGCGGCGAGCCGGTGTTCGTCGACACCACCGCCGACACGGCGAACCTGGTGGAGGACAACGGGTTGGGCCGGTCCCAGCCGCTGGGCGCGGACGTGCCGGACGCGACCAGGGTGGCGTCGAGCGACGCCGACGGCCGCGTCCCGATCCTCGACCCGGCGGGCACGCTCTACCTGGTGGACGCGGGGGCACTGGTCGAGAACCGGCCTGCGGCGAAGAACGTCGTGGTGGCCCTGGGAGAAGGCCAGTACACCGGGCCGGAGGCGACGGGCTCGACGATCGCCGTGCTCGACCACCGGAGCGGGACGCTGCGGACCTACGACAGCGAGGGCTCCGAGCGCGAGGCGAAGACGGTGCCCGAGGAGAGCGGCACTCCCCGGCTGACCAAGGCCGAGGACTCGCGGGTCTACGTCGAGGGCGGGGAAGGCCGCAACGTACTGGTCGTCGACCCAGGGGGCACGGTCAGCGAGGTCCCCGTCATCGGGTCCGGGAAACCCACCAGCCGGACCACCGAACCGACGACCACGCCCGCGGAACCGGAGGAGCCGCCCGCCACCGAGGAGCCGCCACCCGCGGTCGAGCCTCCCCCGCCCGTGATCACCGAGGAGGAAACCGAGGAGCAGCAGGAACCTCCGCCGCCACCGGTCGTCGCGGCGGGTCCGCCGGGCGCTCCCGGGGTGGGTGCCGAGGCCGGTTCCGGCACGGTGGTGGTGACCTGGAGCGAGGCCCCGGACAACGGCGCGCCCGTCACCGCCTACCACCTCACGTGGAACGGCGGCGCCCTCACGGTGGGACCGGACGACCGCACCGCCACGCTCACCGGCCTGGCGAACGGAACCGCCTACACCGTCACGGTCGTGGCGGAGAACCGCGTCGGCCGGGGTCCGGGGGCGTCGGCGTCGGCGACCCCTCGTTCGGTGCGCACCATCACCGTCACGCGCGGCGCGTCGACGACCACCGACACGTGCCACGCGCCGGACTGCGCCTTCCCCCTGATCGAGCTGCGCGGCTTCGAGCCGAACACCGCGTACCAGATCGACCCGTACGCCAGCGAGTGGGGCCGCACCAACGTCGGCGCCGAATTGACGACCGACGGGAACGGCACGCTCGTCGTGGACGACCGGTTCCCGTTCAGCGGCCGCGGCCAGACGTTCTGGGTCGTCGTGGACGGGACCGAGTCCAACCACTACTACTGGGAGAAGAAGTGACGCCGCCGAAGTCGACCCTGGTGCACCAGGCGATCGCGGACAACGTGCAGCGGGTGGTGCGCGGCAAGCCCGAGGTGGTGCGCCTCGCGGTGGCCGCGCTGCTCGCCGAGGGCCACTTGCTGATCGAGGACGTGCCGGGGCTGGGCAAGACGACCCTCGCGCGGTGCCTGGCCCGCAGCGTCGGTGGCACGTGGAAGCGCATCCAGTTCACGCCGGACCTGCTGCCCGGCGACGTCACCGGTGTGATGGTGTACCACCAGAACGCCGAGCGGTTCGAGTTCCACCCCGGCGGGATCTTCGCCAACGTGGTGCTGGCCGACGAGATCAACCGCGGCACGCCCAAGACGCAGTCGGCGCTGCTGGAGGTGATGTCCGAGCGGCGCGCGACCGTCGACTCCGTCGTGCACGACGTGCCGCGGCCGTTCCTGGTGGTGGCGACGCAGAACCCCATCGAGATGGAGGGCACCTACCGGCTGCCGGAGGCCCAGCTCGACCGGTTCCTGATGCGCCTGTCAGTCGGGTACCCGGACCTGTCGTCGGAGATGCTCGTGGTCATGAGCGACTGCGCCCGGCTGAACCCGGACGACCTGTCGGCGGTCGTGGACATCCCCGAGCTGGAGGCGGCGATCGAGGAGGTGCGCACCTCGCACGTCGACGTGGCGGTCTGCGAGTACGCGGTGCGGATCGCGGCGGCGACCCGCGAGCACACCGCGGTCCGCTGGGGTGCGAGCCCGCGGGGCAGCATCGCGCTGGTGCGCGCCGCGCAGGCCGTCGCCGCGATCGACGGCAGGCTGTTCATCACACCGGACGACGTCAAGTCCGTCGCCGAACCCGTTCTCGCGCACCGGCTCGTGCTGACGCCGGACGCCGAGCTGAGCAGGCGGCGACCCGCGGAGGTGGTGGCGGAGGTGCTCGACGCGGTCGCCGTGCCCGCCGCCGCGGGGTGACGCGGATGCGACCGACACCGCGCGGCCTCGCCGCGCTCGTCTTCGCCGTGCTGTGCGGTGGCGCCGGCTTCGCGCTGGGCTACCCGCTGGCGCAGGCGCTCGGAGGTCTGGTGGCGGGCGCGCTGGTCGCGGCCCTGCTGGTCGCGGCCCGACGTCCCGACGTGGACGTGAGCCGGTCGGTCCACCCGGACCGGGTCGTGCGGGGTGAGCCGGCGCTCGCCCGGCTGGGCGTCCGCAACGCGGGCGGCGGCTTCACCGCGCGCGACCGGTGCGGGCGGCACGTTCGCCGCGTCGTCGTGACGGCCGACGCCGTCCACCGGTACGAGCTGCCGACCACCGACCGCGGCCGGACCACCGTGGGTCCCCTAATGGTCGAGAAGGCCGATCCTCTGGGCCTGGTGCGGAACCTGGTCGACACCGGCGGCACGGCGACGCTGTGGGTGCACCCCCGACGGCGCCCCGCCCGCCCCTTCACGGCGGGCCGCGGGCGCTTCCACCACGAGGGCGCGACCACCGACCGGTCGCCGCACGGCTCGCTGGACCTCCGCGAGGTGCGCGAGTACGTGCCCGGCGACGAGGTCCGGCTGGTGCACTGGAAGGCGACCGCCCGCACCGGCAGGCTGATGGTGCGCGACTACGCCGACCCGGACCAGCCCTCGTTCAGCCTGCTGCTGGACACCCGGCACGCCAGGGCGTTCGAGGAGGTCGTCGAGGTGGCCGCGTCCCTGCTGCACGCGGGCGCCGTCGCGGGCCACCACTGCCGCCTGCTCACCCCGTGCGGGGTGGACGTCACCGCGCGGGGCGGCGCGCCCGCGGCCCGTCTGCTGCTGGACGAGCTGTGCGTCCTCGACGTGCGCGCGGGCTCGCTGCCACCGCGTCCGGCGGGCGGCCTGGTCGTCGTGACGGCGGGCCCGCTCGACACGATCGGCCCGCTGCGCCCGGACGTCGTGTTCTCCCTCGGCGACGCGGGCGAGGTCGTCGGCGCGCGGGTGGTGCGGGCGGCGACCGCCGAGGAGGCCGTGCGGCGGTGGAACGAGGTGGCGACGTGATCCGCGCGGTTCCCCTTCTCGGCTCGGCGGCACATCGGGTCGGGCTGTCGACCCGCGGTGCGCTCGTCCGCCGCAACGCGGTCCGGTTCGGCGGCGGTCGACCGGAACGGGCCCCCGTCCCGCACCGGTCTTCCCCCGTGACTGGCGCGCCCTTCCGATACCTGCTCCCGAACCACGAGCGGGCGGTTCCGTGTCGCGCGTGATCGCCCTCTTCGTCGCGGCCGGCGCGGTCGGTCTGCTGTTCACCCCGGTGTTCGGCCTCGTCCCGCTGGCGGTGGCGGTGGCCGCCTGCGCGGTGCCCGCCCTGCTCGTGGCGCTGTGGTGCCCCTGGGAGGCCTGGCGCGCGGTGCTGGCGGTGGTCGTCGGCCTGGTCGGGCTGTACGCGGCGGTGCGCCCCGGCGACCCGCTGGGCGCGCTCGTCACGGGCGCGACGGAGGGGTGGCGGTCGGCGCTGCGGTCGACGTGGCCGGTGCGCCCCGATCCCGAGGTGCTGGTCTTCGTGCCGCTGCTGGTGCTGGCGGCGTTCGTGTTCGGGGTCGAGCTGCTGCACCGGGTGCGCGCGCCGCTCGTGGCGCTCGTCCCCGCGCTGGCGGTCGCCGGGCTGAGCCAGACCTACGCCGCGGCGAAGGGTCTGACCGCGGTCGTGGCCGCCGTGGCGCTCGGTGCGTGCGGTGCCGCACTGGTCGCGCGCCGCGTGCCCTGGACGGCCGTGGCGGTGGGCGTGGTCGGCGCCGTGGCCCTGGGCGTCGTTCCGCCCGGACCGGCGTTCTCCTTGCGCGACAGCGAATCCGCGCCGCTGGCGGCCACCCGCGTCGCGAGCCCGCTCAGCG
>DATMCA010001485.1:0-6799 GCA_035559015.1 Umezawaea sp.
AGCCGCGTCGTGGCCGCGCTGAAGAACTCCGAGGGCGTGAACCTCCAGGAGTTCAAGGACTCCACCAGCGCGATCAACAGCCTCCGCGACGGCAACGTGGCCGCGATCGTCGTGTCGCAGGGCGACTCGATCGACGTGCGCTACGCCAACGGCGACCGCGCCGAGACCGGGCCCGCGCTGGCCAAGATCTCCGACGCGGTCGCCAGCGCGAACCTCGGCGCGGGCACCACCCCGCCGAAGTACGCGGTGCGGCAGAAACCCATCGAGGAAACGGCTTTCGAGCCGATCCAGTACCTCACCCCCGGCATCCTGTCGTGGGGCGTGTCCACCGCCGCGGTGTTCAGCTCCGCGCTGACGCTGGTGGCGTGGCGCCGCAAGCAGGTCCTGCGGCGCATCCAGCTCGCCCCCATCGGCCGCGGCTCGGTGCTCTCGTCCAGGCTGCTGCTCTCGGTCGTGATCGCGCTGCTCCAGGCGGTCCTGTTCGTGGCGGTGGCGACCCTCCCGATGTTCGGCCTCAAGCTGTCCAACCAGTGGTGGCTCGCGATCCCGCTGCTCATACTCGGGACGTTGGCCTTCTTCTCGGTCGGCATGTTGCTCGGGGCGATCTGCAAGACCGAGGACTCGGTCACCGGCGCGGCGAACCTCGCCGTGCTGCCGATGGCCTTGCTGGCGGGCAGCTTCTTCCCGATCGACAAGGCGCCGGACTGGGTCAAGCTGATCACCAACGCCCTGCCGCTGCGGCACATGAACGAGGGCATGCTCGACGTCCTGGTGCGCGGCAAGGGTTTCGAGGCGCTCATCGTGCCGGGTTCGGTGCTCATCGGCTTCACGCTGGTGATCAGCACCCTCGCGGCGGTCTTCTTCCGCTGGGAAGACAAGTGATCGCCGGTGCGGGCGTTCGCTGACGGGATCCGGATGCCGAGGCGCGTCGTCGTCGGCATGACCGGCGCCACCGGCGCCGCGATCGGCATCCGGGTCCTGGAAACGCTCAGCGCGGTCGGGGTGGAGACGCACCTCGTGCTGAGCAAGTGGGCACGCGCCACGATCGAGATGGAGACCGACTACACGGTCCGCCAGGTCCAATCCCTGGCGGACCACGTCTACGGGTCGCACGACCAGGCGGCGTCGATCTCCAGCGGCTCGTTCCGGACGGACGGGATGGTCGTGGCCCCTTGCAGCATGAAGACCCTGGCGGCGATCAGGGTCGGGTACGGCGAAGGGCTGATCGCGCGCGCCGCGGACGTGACCCTCAAGGAGCACCGCAAGCTGGTGCTCGTGCCGAGGGAGACGCCGCTGAGCGAGATCCACCTGGAGAACATGTTGGCGCTGGCCAGGATGGGCGTCGTCATGCTGCCGCCCATGCCCGCGTTCTACAACCACCCCAAGGGTGTGCCGGACATCGTCGACCACGTGACCAGCCGCGTGCTCGACCAGTTCGGCGTGGACAACGACCTCACGACGCGGTGGGACGGCGGGAAGTCTGCACGCCAGCACCGGAAGGAAAACGGCGATGAAGCACTTCACTGACCTGCGCGGCTACCTCGACGCGCTGAACGACCTCGGGGACCTCGTGGTGATCGACCGGGAGGTCGACGGTGACCTGGAGCCCGCCGCGATCACCCGGCGGAGCTACGAGGTCCGCTCCCCGGCCCCGCTGTTCACCAACATCCGCGGCGCCCGACCGGGTTTCCGCATCCTCGGCGCGCCCGCCGCCATGTCGTCGCGGGAGGACATGCCCTACGCCCGCATCGCGCTGTCGCTGGGCCTCCAGCCCGACAGCACCGGCAGGCAGATCGTCGAGGCGCTCGCGGACGCGCAGACCCGCGAGCCGATCCCGCCCGTGGTGGTGGAGAGCGGCCCGTGCCAGGAGAACGTCCTGCTGGGCGACGACGCCACGCTCGACTCGTTCCCGATCCCGATGGTCCACGAGAAGGACGGCGGCCGGTACGCGAACACCTGGGGCGCCCTGATCGTGCAGACCCCCGACGGCGAGTGGACCAACTGGTCCATCGCGCGGGTGATGAAGATCGACGGCAAGCGCATGACCGGTCTGGTGGCCGACGGCCAGCACATCGGGCACGTCTGGAACCAGTGGGTGGAGATCGGCAAGCCGATGCCCTACGCCCTGGTGCAGGGCGCGGAACCGGGCGTCCCGTACGTGTCGGGCTTCCCGCTGCCCGACGGGGCGTACGACGCCGGCTTCCTCGGCGCGCTGGTCGGCGAGCCGATCGAGCTGGTCAAGGCCAAGACCGTCGACCTGCTCGTGCCCGCGACGGCCGAGGTCGTGATCGAGGGCCACGTGTCCATCGAGCGCGACGCCCTGGAAGGCCCGTTCGGCGAGGCCGCCGGCTACCACCCCATGGACGTGACGAAACAGCCCACCTTCCACATCGACGCCATCACGCACCGGAACGACCCCATCTGGCCCCTGGTGGCCGAGGGACGCCCGCCGGACGAGTACCACACGGTCACCTGCGTCGGCGCCGCCAGCCAGTGCCTGGCGCGGCTGCGCGAGGTGAAGCTGCCCGTCAGCACGGTCTGGTCGCCGATGGACTCCGCGGGCATGTGGCTCGTGGTCACGGTCCCGCCGAACTGGCGCGACCTGATGGACCCGGACACGACCAGCGACACGCTCGCGCAGTACATCGGCCAGACGCTGTTCTGGAACAAGGCGGGCCTGTACTTCCCGCAGATCTTCCTGCTCGACGACGACATCGACCCGACCGACCTCGCCGAGGTCACGTGGGCCATCGCGACGCGCATCCACCCCGTCTCCAAGCGGGTGCAGATGGACAGCGTCATCCTGCCGCTGTTCGTCAGCCACACCGACATCGAGTACAAGCGCGGCTGGGGCCCCAGGGTCGTCTTCGACGGCCTGCTGGCCCCGATCGGCGAGCGCATGGCGCACACGTCGTTCGCCGCCTCCTACCCGGAGGAGCTGCAGCGGAGGGTCATCGAGAACTGGGCCTGAGCGCCCCTGTGCCGTCCTGGGAGGGCCCGTCGGGAGTCATCGCTCCGGACGGGCCCTCCTCGGCGTCCCGGGGGTCCGGGGGAAAAGGGAATCGCACTGTGTACAAGCGTGCACAGTTCACGGCGGAGCCCCCGGATCGCGTTGCGACACGGGGGCTCCGCCGACAGGGTGTTGGTGGCGACCGAAGTCACATCAGAACTCTGGCAGCTCCAAGGGGGCGATCTCGCTGAAGACGTCTCCGGGGCCGGGGTTGCCGCGATGAGTGCGGCCGCCCAGGTGGTGCAGGACGCCCCACACCGCGTTGAGCGCGGTGGTGACGGCGCCCTCGGCGAAGCCGCCGCACCACGAGATGTCGTCGCCCGCGAGGAACAGCCCGCGCTGGGCGTCGGTCAGGTCGTCCTGCATGAAGTGCGTGTAGAGCTTGCGCTGGTAGCGGTAGTGGCCGGGCAGGTTCGCCTTGAACGCGCCCATGAACGACGGCTCGGTCTCCCAGGTGATGGTCACCGGGTCGCCGATGATGTGGGTGCGGATGTCGACACCGGGGTAGATCTCGGCCAGCGAGCCGAGGACGACGTCCAGGCGCTCCTCCAGCGTGAGGGTCGCGAGCTTCAGCGAGTCGTCGTTCCACGTGTAGGACAGGCACATCACCCCCGGCTTGTCCGGGCCGTCGTCGAACAGGTAGACGCCGCGCGGCATCCGGTCGGTGAGCGTCATGCTCATGACGTGCCTGCCGGTGCGCGGGTCGACGTCGAGCCAGAACGGACGGTCGGTCACCACGAACAGCTTCGACGAGCCCATGTAGTGCGTGCGCTCCACCGCGGTCCACAGGGCCTGGGGGAGCAGCGACTCGTCGCACTTGACCTTCGACAGCAGCGCCCAGCTCTGCGCGGTGAACACCGCCGCGGGGTAGGTGCGGATGCCGTGCTCGGCGTCCTCGACGGTGATGCCCTGAGCGGTGCGGCGCATCCACTTCACCGCGGTCTTCGGCACCCCGCCGGTGTGCAGCGACGCGAGCGTCGTGCCCTCCGGCCAGTGGTCGAGGAACTCCGGCTCGTGCGTCCACAACCGCGTCGGCAACTGCTGGCTGCCGCCGATGATGCGCTGCTGGTCGACGTCGGCTCCGTTGTAGACGACGCGCAGGATCTCCAGCATGGAGTTGGGGAAGTCGGTGTCCCAGCCGCCGGTGCCGAAGCCGACCTGGCCGAAGATCTCGCGGTGCTGGAACGAGGCGAACGCGGGCGACGCGGTGAGGAAGCCGTAGAACGACACGTCGTCCAGGCGCGGGACCAGGCGGTTCCAGATGGCCTTGACGGTCTCGACGTCGCGGCGCCGGACGGCGTCCTCCATCGCGGACAGCTCGGCGGTCTCCTGGAGCGCCTTGTCCCACGCGTCGGCGACCTGCTGGTAGATCACCGGCAGCTCGGCCATCGTGTGGGCGAAGTGGCTCACCCCCTTGAGGTCGACGACCGTGCTGGGGGTGTTGGTGGACAACGGGTTCGGGAACGGCGTGGTCTTCAGGCCGACCTTGTCGATGTAGTGGAACAGCGTGGTTGCCGCGAGCGGGAAGCGCATGGCGCCCATCTCCGCGACCGACTCCGGGTGCTCCCGGAACGGGACCGACCGCATTCGGCCGCCGAGCTGCTCGGCCTCGTACAGCACCGGTCGCAGCCCGAGCTTCATCAGCTCGTAGGCCGTGACCAGGCCCGCGATGCCGCCGCCGATCACGGCGACCTCGGTGCCGTGCGCCGACGCGGGCACCGCGCCGAGGCCCGCCGGGTGGCGCAGCCAGTCGTCGTAGGCGAACGGGAAGTCCGGGCCGAACATCGTGACCGGGGCACGCAGGCCGTTCAGGTCGTCGTGGTCGATCGGGCTGGTGTGGTCCATGTGCGCTACCCCCGTGTGACGGTGGTGACCCGCGCTCCGGCGGGTGCGGCGGAAGGGGGTCAGGGGAAGAGCTCGGGTCGTCGGTCCGCCAAGTAGTCGTTGACCTGCTTGGCCTTCGTGATCCGGGAGGCGTCGAGGTCCGCCACGACGAGCTGTTCACCGTGGACGTCCTCGTGCAGCGGGTGGCCGGACGGGCCCACCACGCGGGTGAGGCCGCAGTACTCGAGTTCCCGTTCCGAACCCGCCCAGTTCACGTAGGCGATGTAGAGCTGGCTCTCCAGCGCCCGCGAGTGCACGAGCGTCCGGGCCACGATGTCCCAGGGCTTCATCAGGGCCGTGGGCACGACCAGCAGTTGGGTGCCCGCGATCGCGTGGGCCCGCACCGATTCCGGGAACTCGACGTCGTAGCAGATGAGCATCCCGACGGTGAAGCCGTCGAGTTCGGCTTGGACGACCCCGACCTCACCGGGGCGGAAGATCGCCCGGTCGATGTCGCCGAACAGGTGCGTCTTGCGGTAGGTGGCAAGGGCTTTCCCAGTGCCGTCGACCAGGCGGACGGTGTTGTAGACGTCGCCGCCGTCGGCCTCGGGCCAGCCGAAGACGATCGCCACGCCGGTCTCGGCCGCGATGGCCGCTGCCTCGTCGCACATCGGGCCGTTGTCGGGTTCGGCCAGGTCACGGAGTCGCCGCGGGCCGAGGTGGTAGCCGGTGAGGGAGATCTCGGGCGTGATCAGCAACTGGGCACCGGCGTCGGCGGCGCTCCGGGCCGCGGCTCTGAGCCGCGTCCGCGGTGGCTCTCCGCCCGCGACGGTCTGCCAGCAAGCGATCCTCATGCTCGTCGGTCCTTACTCCGCCGGTCGTTCTCCGTCGGCGGGGTTGTGGAGGCGCCCGGTTATGACCGGAGTGATAACGTCATTATGAAACGGCATTATGATTCAATTCGCAGAAACACTGAGTGCACCGAAGCTATGTACTGCGCCAGTGGTGCGGCAACCCCTGTCGTGCCCCTGTGCGCCCCTAGGGGGCTTGAGGGCCCTTATTCAGCCTGGTAGCAATGTCATCGCAGGTAAGGAGCCAGCGTTGATGTTTTGCCAGGCTAAACAAGTTCGGTGGTCCATGAAGAAGCGTCCGATGTGCGAAAGGGCAGTAATCATTGCCCTCGTCTCAACTGGGCGTGACGCGGTGTGAGTGATTCATGAATATCTTACGGGTTTTGCTGGCTCGCTGACCTGTGAGTTTGTTGGGCGCAAGCGTGCTTCAACGATGAAGCAAGCCGGTCGCAACCCTACGGAAGTAGGGTCTTATGAGTTGGTGTTCTCATATAATTCTCACGATGGCACGCGGATGTTGTGGGATGTAGTGCGCGAACTCCGTAACACGTGTGTTGCGCATGGTCCGGGTTACTCAACGGTTTCCCGAGACGTTATCGACAAGCTTCTAATTGTCCTGATACTGTCGTTGTGTGTTACCAGGACAGCCTGGTGGGACAACCCGACTTGAGTTGGCCACTGTTTGTTCACCGCGGGTACGTATGGGCGGGACAGGTGACCACACCGGGAAAGGAACGCGGTCTTTGATGTTGGTCGAACGGACTAGAGAACTGGCCACCCTCCAGCACGTGCTGGAGGACTGCCTCCGAGGCCGGTCCGGCGTGGCCATGATCACCGGTGCCAGAGCCACCGGGAAGACCGCGCTGCTCCACGCCTTCGGAGAAGAGGTACAGCGTTCCGGGGCCCTGCTCCTCAACGCGACCTGCACCGCGGGAGAGCGCTCCCTGCCACTGGGCGTGCTCAGCCAGCTCCAGCGCAACATCCCCCTCGAACTCTGCTCGGGTGACCGGGCGGCTTACCTCGAAGGGCTGCTGGACGAGGCTTCGAGTCCTCTGAGGACTTCCGACGGCGAGGCGGACGGCGCGGAGGCCAAGCGCGGGCACGTGCTGCACGA
>DATMCA010001486.1:0-2363 GCA_035559015.1 Umezawaea sp.
ACAACCGGAGCGGGCGATGCCGCCAGCGCCGGACTCCTCTACGGCCTTGCACATGGAACGGGCATTAGGCGCGCAACTCGCCTCGCTGCACAGTTCGCCGCGGCCACGATCGAGGGGACGCGACCCTCGGCGGAGCAAGCCGGCCGCTGGGCTGGCGAGCTGGCGGCAGCGGGCTTGGACTGATCCGGTCACACCGTCATCAGAGCAGAGAGCCCGGCGTAGGTTGCTGACCTGCGCGCCATGGCCCGCGGCTTGCGTTCGGCGAGCGATTCAGTCCGGTACCTACGCTGCTGACCATTGCCGCCGTCGGCGGTGTCGTGGCGCTGCAACTTGTGGCGCTCCAACTTGGCTGAGACCCGGTCGGCCCGTTCGACGCAGGGTATGACTGGCACCATGACCGAGCCGATCTCGACAGCCAGCCAGGCCAAGATGGTTACCCGAAAGGACACGCCTCAAGATTTGGTGGCTATCGTGCCGCTGCGGGCCTTCACTTGCGTCTCGTGCGGAGACACCGGATGGCTCCTGGTCATGGAGGATGCCGGCCCGCACTGTCTGACGTGTGCAGACCTGGATCATCTTGTCTTCGTGCCAGCCGGTGACGCTGCACTGAGCCGGCGTGCAAGGAGGGCGAGCGGGTTGTCGGCCACCGTGGTCAAGTTCAGCCGGTCCCGCAAGCGATACGAGCGGCAGGGCATCCTGGTCGAGCCCGAGGCGCTCGAGCTGGCCGAGCAGCAGTGTCTCAGCGACGAGGACGCTCGTCGGCGGCGCCGTGAACGCGACCAGCTGAGGCGTGAGGCGGAGGACGTCGAGTTCCAAGCGCGGATGGCTGCCGCGATTATCCGACTGTTCCCCGGCTGTCCTGAGCGACGCGCCGAGCAGATCGCGCTGCATACCGGCCAGCGCGGCAGCGGCCGAGTGGGTCGCTCGGCCGCCGGCCGGGCGCTCGACGACAATGCGATCACTCTCTCCGTGGTCGCGTCGATACGGCATGAGGACACCGAGTACGACCGGCTGCTCATGGCCAGCGTGCCGCGCATCGAGGCCCGCGAACGCGTACGGCCGGCCGTCGACCGGGTGCTCGATCTATGGCGTGCCGGTCGACGCTAGTTCCTTCGGTGCGGAGCTAAGCCGTTAGCTATGCAGGGATTGCGGCTGGTTTTCGGTGCGGCGGCCTGCCAGACCGCGGCGCTGAATGCGGTGCGGCCGAGCGCGAGGGTGCCTTGGTTGGTGACCAGGTACACATAGCCGTTGGGTGAGCGGTGCACGAAATAGCCCGGCTCGGGCTGCCGCTTAGCCCACCCGCCATGGGTTTCGGCCCGATGACCGGGACGGGCCATGGGGCCCAGGTTGCCCAGCCGGGTCTGACCCGGCGGCCCACCATAATCGGTTGGCACATACCGCTCGGTGTGATCGAGATCCATGCTGGGACTCAGACAGGTTCCGAACGGAAACACGTCGGCGATCTGGCGGACCCGGACCGCGGCCCGGAGTCGCTGCGGTATCTCATAACCATCGACCGGGGCTATCTCGGTCGGATCCAGCACCGGCTGGATGCGGACCTGACACCCGCTACGGCCCAGCAACTCCACCAGCTGGTCAAGGGTCAGCGGGCCGCCATCCTCGGGCCGGACCAACGCCTGACCGGCACCCAACGCCGCATCCGACAGATGGAAATGCAGCACCGCCCGGGGCCGCGCCGCCGCAGCATCAAACGCCGCCGGCAGCGCCATCGACAAAGACCGATGATCATCAGGTTCTGGATCCGGCGCCGGCTCATCCCCACACCAGGCGTCGGGCTCGTCTTCAAACCTCGCGTCAGGCTCGTCTTCAGAGGTGGCGTCGGGCTCGGCTGGCTCCGGCGCGACCGGTTCGTTGGGCTGCACGCTGCGGTCGCTGCGGTCGTGTTGATGTGCGATCAGCAGCCGCAACGCCTCCGCAGGCTGCGCCAAATCCCCAGCGCGCGGGCCCGCCTGATCCCGACCGGATCGGTGTCGCCCCGGGCAGCCAAAATCTCAGCAATCCGGTTCACCGCCGCCACAAACCAGACCGCATCACCGGCCGCCGCCCTCGCCACCACCGTCTTCAACCCATCCTCAGAGTCGAAACTGAACACATCCTGCGCGGCACGGGCCCGCTCGGCCCGCTCCGCCGCCAACGCCGGATCAGCCTCCAAAATCGCCGCGGACAAAATCCTGGCGAACCGCGGCCACGGCATCATCCCCACAAAATCACTTAACGCATGATCAACATCGGCGCACGCCTGCCACGACAAACACCGGGTCTGCTCCGCGATCTTGCGGGCCTGCCAAGCCCGCACCCCACCAGTCAAGATTCGACCCCACAGCCGCGGCAGCCGATACCGC
>DATMCA010001487.1:0-3500 GCA_035559015.1 Umezawaea sp.
CGCCGTGCTCGACCATGAGTTCACCGAAGGCGCGGCAGCCGTTGATGACGCCCCAGAGATTGACGTCGAGCACGCGCCGCCACTGCTCGGTGGAGGTGCTGAGGAAGCTGCCCGAGTGGCCGATGCCCGCGTTGTTCACCACGACGTCCGGGACGCCGTGGGCGGCGGCGACCTCCCCGGCCCACTCGCGCACCGCCTGTTCGTCGGAGACGTCCACCCGGTAGGCGTGACCGTTGACCATGGCGGCGGTCTCCCGCGCGCTGTCAATGTCCACATCGGACACCACGACCTCGGCACCCTGCTCGGCAAATGCCAGCGCGGTGGCGCGACCGATGCCGCTGCCACCGCCGGTGATGACGACCAGTTCGCGCTTCGGGCCGGTGTCGTGGATGAACTCGGTGACCATGCGGGCCACGGCCGGGGCGTGGGTCAGCGGGGCCCAGTGGCCGGAGGTCAGGGTGCGGCGGCGCAGGGTGGTGACCCAGCGCTCCAGCGGGAGGGGTCCGGCGTCGACGTAGCGGTCGTGGAGGGGTTGGACGACCTGCACCGGGACGTCGGTGCGCCGGTCGCGGGGAGCCCTCAGGCGCGGCAGGACGTTGGCCCGGTAGAGGGCTATTCCCTGCACGGCGTCGCTCACCAGGGTCTTGGCCGGAGGCTGTTGCACGCCTTCGAGCTTGCGCAGCAGGCTCCCCCAGCGCCGGGCCAGCCCCAGCTTCCACAGCAGCGGGGCGAGTACCGGCACCTGGAACGCGAAGACGTACCAGGAGCGCCGGAGCTGCCGCAACTGCTTCAACCCCGGACGGCGCAGCCACGTGCCCATGTGGTCCAGGCTGGGGCCGGAGATCGACGTGAACGTGGCTATGCGCGCGCCCGGTTCGGTGACGGCCTCCCAGGACTGGATCGAGCCCCAGTCGTGGGCGACCAGGTGCACGGGCCGGTCGGGGCTGACGGCGTCGATGACGGCGAACAGGTCCTGCTTGAGGAGGTCCAGGCGGTAGGCGTCGCGAGCGCGGGGTTTGTCCGAGGCGCCCGCTCCGCGGACGTCGTAGGTGACGACGTGGAAGTCCCCGGCCAGCAGCGCGACCACGTCGTCCCAGACCGCGTGGGTGTCGGGGTAGCCGTGCACGAGGACGACCGTCGGGGCGGTCGGGTCGCCGTGCTCCTGGACCGCCAGGCGGATGTCACCGGACAGCACGTTCACAGGTCCTCCAGGACTAGTCGGTCACCGGTCGGGCGGTCCACGCAGATCCGGACGCCGTTCACGTCGCAGGTGCCGCAGAAGCCCTGGCGGCAGGAGTAGGGGGTGTTCGGGCGAACGTCGCGGAGGACGTCGAGGGCGGACCGGTCGGCCGGGACGGGGAGCACCACGCCGCTGCGGCGCAAGTCGAGGGCGAAGGATCGTCCGTCCACAATGGGCGGTGGTGAGAACCGTTCGAGGTGCAGCCGCTTCGAGGCGAAGTCGCGGCGGACGGCGGTGAGCATGGACGTGGGGCCGCAGCAGTAGACCGCGCCGTCGGGGTGGGCGTCGCGGAGGAGGTCGTCTGTCCTGCCCGTGCGGATGTCCACCCCCGGTGGGAGTTCGTCGAGGAACGGCATCGAGGCCCTGGAGCGGCCGGTGTACACGAGTCGCCAGTCGAGGTTCCTCCGGTGGGACTCCAGGACCATGGGCAGGATCGCGGTGATGCCGATGCCGCCCGCGACGAACAGGACCGGCCCTTCGGCCACGAACGGGAAGGCGTTGCGGGGGCCCCTGACGGTGATCCTGTTGCCTGGCTTGAGATCGTGAACCTCGGCGGAGCCGGACCCGAGGCGGCGCACGGCGATGCGGTAGCCGGTCCGGTTGAAGGGGTTGCCGCACAACGAGTACTGCCTGCGCAGACCGGAGGGCAGGTGCAGGTCGAGGTGGCAGCCCGGTTGCCACGCGGGGAGAGGACCGTCGCCGACCAGCGCCAGGGAGACCACGTCCGGCGCCTCCACACGGCGTTCGGCGACGGTGAGGTTCAGTGGTGTGCCCGGACGGCTCGGGTGGGCCTTTCCCAGGCGGGGCAATGTCTTCAGGTAGCCGTCGGTGAACCTGGCCAGGCCGCGGAGGAAGCGGTCCATCAGTGGGCGTCCCGCGCGGCGGGTGACGTGGCTAGGTAGGCGACCGCCTGGCTGGTCGAGCCCTCCTGCTTCGGGTGGTAGCCGCGGTGGAAGTAGCGCAGGAACGCGCGGAACAGGTCGTAGCCGGTCGGGAGCAGACCCCGGCGGCCCGCGCGGCGGAAGTCCCGGAGGGTCAGGCGGCCCGCGGTCGGGTCGTTGGTCATCAGGAAGCGGGCGCCGTGCACCCAGAGCCAGAACAGGGGTGGTGCGCTGAGGAGCATGGTGCGGGCGCGGCGGGTGTAGCGGCGGTCCAGGTGGCGCATCAGGTCGAACGCGACGCTGCGGTGCTCGACCTCCTCGGCGGCGTGCCAGCGGAGGAGGTCCAGCATGGTGGGGTCGATGCCCGCGCGGTCCAGTGCCGTGGCGTTGAGCATCCAGTCGCCCAGGTAGGCGGTGAAGTGCTCGATGGCCGCGACCATGGCGATGCGTTCGATGAGCTGCTCTTTTTGTTGTTGTGGGGCGAGGTTGGGGCGGTCCCCCAGGATGCGGTCGAAGACCCATTCGATGCGGGTGGTGAACGGTCGCGGGTCCAGGCCCTTGGCCAGGAGGTGGTCCAGGACCTCGCTGTGCGCTTCGGCGTGCATGGCCTCCTGGCCGATGAAGCCCAGGACGTCCTCGCGGAGGTCGTCGTCGGTGATCAGCGGGACGGCCTGCTGAAAGGTCTTGACGAACCACCGCTCGCCCGCGGGCAGGAGGAGGTGGAGGACGTTCATGACGTGCGTGGTGGTCGGCTCGTCGGGAACCCAGTGCACGGGCAGTTGGGCCCAGTCGAAGTGCACGTTCCTCGGTTGCAGGACGAGGTTGTCGGGCTCCATCGCGACCTCCGGCCATTACTACGCCTGCGTAGCTTTGTGAAAGCTACGCCACCGTAGCAATATGGTCGCGTGGGCACAACACGTCGGAAGTACGCCGCTCGCCTGCCGCCCGAGCAGCGCCGGGACCAGTTGCTGGACGGGGCGCTGCGGTTGATCGGGGGCGGGTTCGGGTCGTTGACGATGGAGGCCGTGGCTCGGGAGGCCGGGGTGACCAAACCCGTGCTGTACGAGCAGTTCGGGAATCGGTCGGAGGTGATTTCTGCGCTTTTGGGGCGGGAGGCTGCCCGGGCTACCTCGCAGGTGATGGCGGCGCTGCCGACGTCGTTCGCCGAGCGGGGGCCGGAGGAGGCTTTTGCTTATGCGGTAGAGGTTTTTGTGCGAGCGGTGGTGGAGGCGCCGGATCGGTGGCGGTTGGTGTTGATGCCGCCGGATGGGACGCCGGTGGAGTTCCGGGAGCAGGTGGTCGCGGTTCGGGGGGAGTTGGTGGAGCAGGTGACCGCGTTGGCGGAGATGGGGTTGAGGACTCGGGGTGGAGCGGAAGTC
>DATMCA010001488.1:0-5246 GCA_035559015.1 Umezawaea sp.
GACGCGCGTTCGGGCACTTCTGCGCCGACAACGGCCTGGCGGACGGACGTGCCGAACTGCTGGCCGCACGGGCCTCCCTGGACGACCCGACACCGATACCCCGGCCCCGCGCCCAGGGCCGGTGAGAACAACACCTCCGACGCTCGACGACTCCCCGGTCCCCACCGCGAAGCGATCCACACCGTGATCGAATTCCGGAACATCGATGTTTATTCCTCGCCGGTCACCCGTACGGGAATTCTCCAGGCGTGAAGATCACCGCCTCGAACCACTTCGCGGAATATCACCGCATTTCACCCGACAGTGGAAATGTGGTGTCCGGAACCAGGATTCGCCTTCACCCCGCGACATTTCCCGCCCCCGGTGGAGAGGAGCGGGTCACCGGGTTCAGCCCGTCGCCGCGATCTCCGGCGGCGCGACCGCGGGCACGGACTCGCCCGCGGCGGCCGGTGCCGGGGGTGCCGTGGTCACCTGCGCGGGCGGCGGGGCCGTCGTCGCCACCTCGGTGGGCTCACGGGGTTCCGCGGTCGGAGGTGGCGGCACGTACCCGGAGCTGACGGACAGCGTGACCAGCGTGCCGGGGAAGCCGGTGCCGCGCGGGGTCTGGCTGACCACGACCCCCTTGGGCTGCCCGGAGTTCACCGTTTGCGTCGAGACCTCGTACCCGGCCTTCCTCACCGTGTCGGTCGCGGTGTCGACGCCCAGGCCGACGACGTCGGGGATCCGGATCTCCGGACCGCCCTTGACGTAGCGCTCCTCCGTCGGCGGCATCGGCTTGGCCTCCAGGCCCGCGTGCACCTGCGCCATCGTCGCGAACCACGTGCGGGCGGGCACGGTGCCGCCGTAGATGTCGCCGTTCTCGCACAGCCGGGGCGGCCCGGTCACGCAGATGCCCCGCGGCGAGGGCCCGTCGTTGAACGTCTGCACCGCCCCCGCGAAGTCCGGGGTGGCGCCGACGAACGCGGCCGACTTGTAGTCCTCGGTGGTCCCGGTCTTGCCGAGCATCGGCCGGTTCCACTCGACCTGCCGGGCCGCGGCGGCGGAGGTGCCGCCGGCCTGGTCGTCCTTGCTCATCCCCACCGCGAGCGCGTTCGCCAACGGCTCGGCGACGACCTGCTCGCACGGCGCGGTGGTCAGCTCGACGGGCTTCCCGTTGCGGTCCAGCACCTTCCCGACCGGGGAGGGCGAGCACCAGGTGCCGCCGCTCATGATCGTCGCGGCGACGTTGGCCAGTTCGAGGGTGCTCACCGGGGCGGGGCCCAGGGTGAACGAGGCGTTGCCGTTCGCCTTGTAGTGCTCGGCCTGGCTGACCCGCAGCTCCCTCTCGGCCGAGGTGGGGTCGGGCCGCACGCCCGCGATCGAGGTGGCCATGGTCTCGCGCATCCCCAGCCGTCCGGCCATGTCCACGACGGAGTCCAGGCCGACCTGCTCCTCCAGCAGCACGAACCCGGTGTTCGGCGAGGTGGCCAGGGCTTCCTGGAGGGTCATCCGCTGCGGGTAGCGGTCGGTGTTGTTGGTCAGGCAGTACCAGCGGGTGTCCGGCTCGCCGGTGGGCGGGCACCCCGGGGCGCCGCCCTTGAAGACCTTGGAGACGTGGGAACTGGGCGTGGAGATGACGTTCTCGATGCCGAGGCCCTTCTCCAGGGCCGCCGCCGCGGTGAAGATCTTGTAGATGGACCCCGCGCCGAACTTGTTCTCCACCCCGCTCGGCAGGTCGAACTGGGTCTGGTGCTGGTCGGCCTTCAGGCCGTAGTCGCGGTTCGCGACGAGCGCGACGACCTCGTGCCGCTCCTTGCCGGGCCGCACGACGGCCATCGTGTTGGCGATGCCCTCGGTGTCCTTGGCCACCTGCGCCTCGGCGGCGGCCTTGGCGAGACCGGTGATCGTCCGGTCCAGCGTGGTCCGGACGGTGTACCCGCCGGTCTTCAGCTGTTCGAGGTTGAACCCGGCGGTGACCAGGTAGTTGACGACGTAGGAGCAGAAGAAGCCGTACTCCGGCCCGGCGCCGACGCAGCCGTTGGCCAGCGTGCGCACCGGCTGTCGCAGGACGATCGGCTGCTTCTTCATCTCGCCGGCTTCACCGCGGTCCAGCTTGCCGGTCTCCACCATCTTGTCCATGACCTCGTTGCGCCGGGCGAAGGCCTTCTCCGGGTAGGCCTCCGGGTCCAGCGCGGACGGGCTGTTCACCATCCCCGCCAGCACCGCGGCCTGCGGGACGGTCAGCTCGTCCGGGGTCGTGCCGAAGTACGCCTGGGACGCCGCGGCGATCCCGTAGATCGTCGAGCCGAACGGCACGACGTTCAGGTAGCGGGCCAGGATCTCGTCCTTGGTGAACATTCGCTCCAGTTGGATGGCGATGCGGGCTTCCCGCGCCTTGCGGGCGAAGGTCTGCTCCTGCGCCGCCTGCTGGTCGGCCTTGTTGTTGCGCGCCACCACGTGCACGAGGTAGTTCTTCACGTACTGCTGGGTCAGCGTCGACGCGCCCTGCGACACGCTGCCGCTCGCCTGGTTGGTCACCGCGGCCCGCACGGTGCCCAGCCAGTCCACCCCCGCGTGCTCGTAGAACCGGCGGTCCTCCACCGCCACGAGCGCGTCCTTGACGTTCTGGGAGATCTTGTCCGCCGGCGTCAGCACGCGGTACTGGTCGTACAGGTAAGCGATCGGCGCGCCGTCCCGGTCGGTGATCGTGGTCATCAGCGGCGGATCGGTGTTGACCAGCTCCGCCGAGATGCTGTCGACCTGTTCGGTCATGCGGTTGGAGATCGCGCCGACCGCGCCCACCGCGGGGAACATGATCCCGGCCAGCACCAGCCCGCCCAGCACCGACAGGACGCCCAACTTCCCCACGCATTCCCAGGTTCGCACCCGGTCAACGGTAGGTCCGATCAGGACGGTTCAGGGCGGCACGAACGGGGGATTCACCTTATGGGCGGGGAAAGGGGCCGTCGAGGTTTGGGTCGGCGTCCTCGCACCAGGTGATCGCGACCACCCGTTCGCGACCGTCCACTTCGGTCCGACTCCGCGAGTCGCCGACGCGTGGTGACCGAGTGTGAAGACGATTCGGTATTTGCTCCACGCACGGGTTGTGCCGCCGAACCGGCGTTTTCCCCTCGGCAGGACGGGGGTAGCCGTTGCCCGGAAGCAATCGCCGCACCACTTCGGCGCCACGCACGAGGGCAGGGGAACCATGTCGACACGACGCGGACGTTACGGGTGGGCAGCGCGCGCCACGGTCATGGCGGTGGTGCTCGGGTGGCTCGCCTCGGCCCACGTCCAGGCGACCGCCGAAGTGCGGTTGCCGGAGGGATCGGCGGACCACTACGCGGGTTCGCAGATCGCCAAGCACGAGGGCACGTCGAGCTCGTCGAGGTCCGCGCCGTCCTCGGAGGGCGGGGTCGAGGGCATCGACGTGAGCAGCCACCAGGGCGAGGTCGACTGGACCGCGCACTGGAACGAGGGGAAGCGGTTCGCCTACGTCAAGGCGAGCGAGGGCACGGGCTACCTCAACCCCCACTTCGAGCAGCAGTACGTCGGTTCCTACGACGTGGGCATGATCCGCGGCGCGTACCACTTCGCGCTGCCGGACCGGTCGGACGGCGCGAGCCAGGCGCACTACTTCATCGACAACGGCGGCGGCTGGTCGGCCGACGGCCAGACCCTCCCCGGTGTGCTGGACATCGAGTACAACCCCTACGGCAGCACCTGCTACGGGATGTCCGGCGCCGCGATGGTCGACTGGATCCTGGCCTTCAGCAACACCTACGCGGAGCGCACCGGCCGGTGGCCGGTCATCTACACCTCGACGCACTGGTGGGCCCAGTGCACCGGGAACACCGGCGACTTCAGCGCCACGAACCCGCTGTGGGTCGCGAGGTACTCCGACTCGGTGGGCGAGCTGCCGCACGCGTGGGTGGTCCACACGATCTGGCAGCACACGTCGACCCCGATCGACCAGAACCTGTTCAACGGCTCCTACGACCGACTCGTCGCGCTGAGCACCGGCATCCCGGCCCTTCACTAGGCGACGTGTCACACCAGGTGCTCCTGGTTGTCCAACGCGGTCCGGCAGTTCTCGACGAACGGGAGCGGCAGCACCACGCGGACGACCGGCGCCTGCTCGCCGTCCTCGTCCCTGGTGTTCCCGGTCGCGTCCGTGACGAGCACGACCGGCAGGAGGTGG
The DNA here is from genome assembly GCA_035559015.1 of Umezawaea sp. GTDB lineage: Bacteria > Actinomycetota > Actinomycetes > Mycobacteriales > Pseudonocardiaceae > Umezawaea. The sequence continues at coordinate 4,181 of DATMCA010001488.1, forward strand.
AAGTTGATCACAAAGGTGAACCCGTCCCCGACGGTGAACGCGACCGGCTCGGCCCGGTGGCTCCACAGCCGGACCGCGTCCGCCAGTTCCGCGACCGTCACGTCCTCGCACTCGATGAGGAACGGGACTTCGTAAACCCTGAGGTACGCCACCATCTTGGGACCGTACTTCGCGGGAAAGCTCGTGGCAGGCCCAATCGCCCGGTCTCGCCCGGACAGGCGTTCCGGTCGGGGGAAACCACCGTTTCGGGTCTCACCCCGGGGCCGGAAGACGGCCGGACGACCACCCTGCGCAGCCGGGAATTCCCTTATAGGTGAACAATTCCCGTGAGCTACGCTTTGGCCGTCGCACCTCAGCAGAATGAGCGCACCGGAACGAAAATGTTGCTGTCGCTGGGGAGTTCACACATGGTGTTCGGCAAGTCACGCGCCCGGACCGTCGCGGGCACGACCGCGGCCTGCGCGGTTTCCCTGGTCGCGATCACCACCGTGCGGCTGGCGGGGACCACGGCGGAGGCGGAACCCTGGTCATTACCGGAGAACGCGCTGATCACGGTCCGGGCACTCCCCACGGCGGCGTCGGCCACCGGCGTGCAGACGGTGGCGGGAGCGCGCCGTTCCAGCGCCGAACTGCCCGACGGCCCGCCGGTGCCCACGCTCGGCTACGGGACGTGGCACGTCGTCCCCGGCAGCGGCGAGGCGGTCGGCGCCGGGGTCCCGCACACCTACTCGGTGGAGGTCGAGGACGGGGTGCGGGTGGCCGACGGCGACGCGGCCTTCGGCCGGACCGTGGAACAGGCGCTGGGCGATCCGCGCGGCTGGACCGCGGACGGCGAGGTGGCGCTCCGCCGGGTCGACGCGGGGCGGCCGGACCTGCGGATCAGGCTCACCGCCCAGGAGACGGCTCGCGCGCTGTGCGGGTTCGAGCTGCCGTTCGACACGTCGTGCCGGATCGACGGGGCCGTGTACCTCAGCGCCGCCCGGTGGGCGCGCGGCGCGACGGCCTTCGCCGACCTCGCCGCGTACCGGCAGTACATGGTCAACCACGAGGTCGGCCACTTCCTCGG
>DATMCA010001489.1:0-8902 GCA_035559015.1 Umezawaea sp.
CTCCACCCGGACGTGACCGGCCCGTACACGTGGTGGTCGTACCGCGGGAAGGCCTTCGACGTCGACTCCGGCTGGCGGATCGACTACCAGATCAGCACCGAGGGGCTGGCCGAACGGGCGGTGTCCGCGGTCGTCGAACGCGCCGCGACCTACGCCGAACGCTGGTCCGACCACGCACCGGTGACCGTGCGGTACGAGGACTGAGGCGCGGCGGGAGGTTGGCGTGCACCGTTTCGTCGCGGACAGGGTGAACGAGATCGTCGACCTCTGCCGCCACCTGGAGGTGCGGCGCCTCGACCTCTTCGGCTCGGCGCTGGGTGACGGGTTCGATCTCGCTTCGAGCGACGTCGACATCCTGGTCGAGTTCGGCGCTCGGCCCGGTTTCGACCACTTCGGCGCCTACTTCGCCCTGAAGGAGGGGCTGGAAGCCGTTCTGGGGAGGCCGGTCGACCTCGTGAACGGTCCGAGCATCCGCAACCCGTACCTCCGGCGGCAGATCGTGGAGACCGGGGAAACGCTCTACTCCGCGTGATCTCCCCGGCGCACGCTGGTTCGACCACGCGCCGGTGACCGTGCGGTACCAGGCTGAGCGTCAATGCGTGTCCCCGAAGCGATCGAAAAGGCGCTCTACCTGGCCTGACGAGGTGGTGCGACTAGCGGCTCGGGGACGTTCGGGCGACATTCACCGGGAGTTGGTGACTCGTCAGTAGGTTCCGTGGAACGGTTCCCCCCAGGTCGAGAGGGGAGCGTCAATGGGGTCGCTGAGTCGTCGGGACTTCTTCCGGGCCACCGGGGTCGTGGGGGCGGGGGCGCTGTGGGGGTTGGGTGTCGCGCCGCCCGCGTGGGCCACGACGGCCGGTACGACGTTGGAGGTCGCGGCGACGCCCGTGGGAGTCGCGGGGTACCGGCGGTTGGCCGCGGGGCCGGGGTGGCCGGTGGTGGTGCGGCCGGATCTGGCCGCGGCCAATCCGGCGAGGGCTGAGCGGCGGACGGCGTTGGCGTGCTTCGTGCAGTTCACGGACATGCACCTGGTGGACGCGCAGAGCCCGGCGCGGTTCGAGTACACGCACCCGCTGATCGGCGCGGGGGCGCACCGGGCGCAGGAGTTGTTCGCGCAGCACACGTCGGCGGCGCTGGTGGAGCGGGTCAACGGGTTGCGCGGTGGGCCGTTCACCGGGCGGCCGGTGGACTTCGTGGTGACGACCGGCGACAACACGGACAACCACGAGCAGGTCGAGCTGGACTGGTACCTCAAGGTCCTCAACGGCGGCACGTTCGCGCCCAACACCGGTGACCCGGCGCGGTACGAGGGTGTGCAGAACTCGGGCAGCAGGACGTACTGGCAGCCGGAATCGTCCTTTGTGGACGACTACAAGGCGCTCGGTTTCCCGCGGGTGCCGGGATTGCTGGACGCGGCCATCCGGCCGATCACCAGCCGGGGTCTCGGGGTCCCGTGGTACTCGACGTTCGGCAACCACGACGACAGCGTCGTCGGCACGCTCCCGGACGGGCTGCCGGTCGTCGACGGGCTGTACACCGGCAGCACCAAGGTCATGGGGTTCGACGACGCCGGGAACGCCGCCGTGGCACGGGCGATGAAGGATCCGGCGCACGTGCTCGACGCGGCCGCCGTCCTCGCGTCGAACCGGGGCTTCGTGCGCACCGTGACGCCCGACGCGCGGCGGGAACCGTTCGACACGGCGGAGTTCGTCCGGGCGCACCTCGACCCGCGCAACACCGGGCCGGGTCCCCTGGGCCACGGGTTCACGGCGGACAACGCCGACGGGGTCGACGTGTTCTACACGTTCCGGATCGCGCCCGGCGTGACCGGCGTCAGCCTGGACACGACGACGCTGGGCGGGTTCTCCGAGGGCTCGATCGGGCTGCACCAGTACCAGTGGCTGGAGAACGTCCTCAAGCGCGGCAGTTCCCGCTACTACGACCTGTTCGGCAGGCTGACCAAGCAGTCCGCCACCGACGAGCACTTCGTGGTCTTCAGCCACCACACGAGCACGACGATGACGAACCCGCTGCCGGACCGCCGCAGGCCGCTCGACCTCCGGCTGAACGGCGAGGCGCTGGTGAACCTGCTCCAGCGCTTCCCGAACGTGGTCGCCTGGGTCAACGGCCACACCCACACGAACGCCATCACGGCGCACGGCCACGAGACCCCCGGCCGGGCGTTCTGGGAGATCAACACGGCGGCGCACGTCGACTTCCCGCAACACGCACGGGTGATCGAGATCGCGGACAACGGGGACGGCACGCTGTCGCTGTTCACCACGCTCGTCGAGGTCGACGCGCCGTACGAGACGGCCTACGACGACTTCTCCGCGACCGGTTTGGCTTCCCTGGGCCGGGAATTCGCCTTCAACGACCTGCACGCGAACGCCGCGAAGGTGGGCACTCCGCTCGACCGGAACACCGAACTGCTGCTCGCGGCCCGCTAGCCGACACGAGTGCGGCATCTCACTGGATAGACGGGAAGGAATTTCCACCGCCTAGGGTCGTTGACGTGGCAGTGGACATCTCCCTCAACGCACCCGAGCCCGTGCCGAGCGCCAGCGCGATGCGGCGGGCGCTTCGGCGGGCGAACGACGGGGTCGCGCTCGACGTGACCGAGGCCGCGGTGCTGCTGCACGCCCGCGGTGACGACCTCGAAGAGCTGTTCGGCGCCGCCGGGCGGGTGCGGGACGCGCACCTGCGCGCGGAGGGCCGCGAGGGGGTCGTGACCTACAGCCGGTCGGTGTTCATCCCGCTGACCAGGCTGTGCCGAGACCGCTGCCACTACTGCACGTTCGCGACCGTGCCGCACAAGCTGCCCGCCGCGTTCCTGGAGCGCGACGAGGTCCTGGAGATCGCCCGCAAGGGTGCCGCCGCCGGGTGCAAGGAAGCGCTGTTCACCCTCGGTGACCGGCCGGAGGAGCGCTGGCCCGCCGCGCAGGAGTGGCTGGAGGCGCGCGGGTACTCGTCGACGCTCGACTACGTGCGGGCGTGCGCCATCGCGGTGCTGGAGGAGACCGGCCTGCTGCCGCACCTCAACCCCGGCGTGCTGAGCTGGGAGGAGTTGCAGCGGCTCAAGCCCGTCGCGTCCAGCATGGGCATGATGCTGGAGACCACGGCCACGCGGCTGTGGAGCGAGAAGGGCGGGCCGCACTACGGCAGCCCGGACAAGGAGCCCGCGGTCCGCCTGCGGGTGCTGACCGACGCGGGCCGGGTGAACGTCCCGTTCACCACCGGCATCCTGATCGGCATCGGCGAGACGATCACGGAGCGTGCCGAGTCGCTGATGGCGATCCGGGGGATCGCGCAGCAGTACGGGCACATCCAGGAAGTGATCATCCAGAACTTCCGCGCCAAGCCGGACACGGCGATGCGCGGCATGCCCGACGCGGACCTGCACGAGCTGGCCGCGACCATCTCGGTCGCCCGGCTGCTGATGCCGTCGACGACGAGCGTTCAGGCACCGCCGAACCTCGTCGGCGACGAGTTCCCGATGATGCTGCGCGCCGGGATCGACGACTGGGGCGGCGTCTCGCCGATCACCCCGGACCACGTGAACCCCGAACGCCCCTGGCCGCACATCGACGAGCTGGTCGAGCGCACCAAGGCCGTCGGTTACGACCTGCGCGAGCGCCTGAACGTCTACCCGCGCTACGTGCGCGCGATGGCGGGCCAGTGGATCGACAGCAGGCTCACCGGGCACGTCGCCGCGTTGGCGCAGGCCGACGGGCTCGCAAACGCTTCCGCCGAGGTCGTCGGGCGCGAGTGGCAGGAGCCGGACGGCGGCGTCGACACCTACGGCCGCGCCGACCTCAACACGTCGATCGACACCGAGGGCCGCACCGAGGACCGCCGCGGTGACTTCGAGACCGTCTACGGCGACTGGTCCTCGCTGACCGTCCCCAAGGCGATCTCCAGGCTCCCCGAGGACGTCGGCAGGGCGTTGAGCCTCGCCGCGGACAACCCGGCGGGCATCCTGGACGACACCGACGCCGCCATGGCGCTCCTGACGGCCGACGGCGACGCGCTGGAGACCATGACCCGCCTCGCCGACGAGCTGCGCGCGAGCGTGGTCGGCGACGACGTCACCTACGTGGTCAACCGCAACATCAACTTCTCCAACGTCTGCTACGTCGGCTGCCGGTTCTGCGCCTTCGCGCAGCGCGAGCGCGACGCGGACGCGTTCCGGCTGTCGACCGACGAGGTCGTGGACCGCGCGCAGGAGGCGTGGGACGCGGGCGCCACCGAGGTCTGCATGCAGGGCGGCATCGACCCGAAGCTGCCGGTCACGTACTACGCGGACGTCGTGCGGGCGATCAAGAAGCGGCTGCCCGGCATGCACGTCCACGCGTTCAGCCCGATGGAGATCGTCAGCGCGGCCGCCAAGGCGGGCGTGAGCGTCCGCGAGTGGCTCCAGGAGCTGAAGGACGCCGGTCTCGACACGATCCCCGGCACGGCCGCCGAGATCCTCGACGACGACGTCCGCTGGGTCCTCACCAAGGGCAAGCTGCCGACCGCCACGTGGCTGGAGGTCGTCGGCACCGCTCACGAGGTCGGCATCCGCTCGTCCTCCACGATGATGTACGGCCACGTGGACCACCCCGGTCACTGGCTCGGCCACTTCCGCACCCTCGCGGCCCTCCAGGACCGCACGGGCGGCCTCACCGAGTTCGTCGGCCTGCCCTTCGTGCACCGCAACGCGCCCATCTACCTCGCGGGCGTCGCCCGCCCCGGCCCGACCCGGCGGGACAACCGCGCGGTGCACGCGTTCGCCCGCCTCGCGCTGCACGGCCGGGTCGACAACGTGCAGGTCTCGTGGGTGAAGCTCGGCGACGAGGGCACCTCGGAGGTGCTTCGCGGCGGGGCCAACGACCTGGGCGGAACGCTCATGGAGGAGACCATCAGCCGCATGGCCGGCTCCGAGCACGGGTCCGCCAGGACGGCCGAGCAACTGGTCGCCACGGCCGCGCTCGCGGGCCGCACGGCGCGGCAGCGGACTACGACGTACGGACGAGTCGAAACTGTGAGGAAGACCCCAGTCGTGGAGCGCGCACCCGTCGACCGCTAACCTTCGGCCGGTCGCGTTCACCGAAGTGGCGGATGAGAATCGCACAGCTTCGGTGAGGTCGCGGCATCCAGGCCACAGAGTTCACCCGAAGTGGTGACGGCTGTCTTCTGAGGAGGCTCGGCAGTGCGCGGTCGCAGTGCGGCTTTGAGTCTGGTCGTCGTGAGCACCACCTCCGTCCTGCTGCTGCCGGGAGTGGCTTCGGCCGCGGACCGCACGGTGGCGCAGACGGCGTTCGACAGCGCCCTCACGTACCCCGTCGGCGTCGGCGCGGTAGCGGTGGGCGTGCTCGGTCTGGTCACCGGTTTCCTCCGCCGCCGCAAGGGCGTCGTCGTGTCCGAGCAGAACCAGCGCGTGGTCGCCCCGCCGACCTCGGACACCCCGACACCCGCACCGGCCACCACCCAGGCCTGAGCACCCGGCACAATCAGTTCCGTGTCGACCGAGAGCGCAGCCCCCACCAGCCGTCCCCGCGTCCTGTCCGGGATCCAGCCGACAGCTGGCTCTTTCCACCTGGGCAACTACCTGGGCGCGGTTCGGCAGTGGGTGGCCCTCCAGGAAACCCACGACGCGTTCTACTGCGTCGTTGACCTGCACGCCATCACGGTCGAGCAGGACCCCAAGACGCTCCGGCAGAACTCCAGGGTGTCGGCCGCTCAGCTGCTGGCGCTGGGCATCGACCCGGAGCGGTCGGCGCTGTTCGTGCAGAGCCACGTTCCGGAGCACGCGCAACTGGGGTGGGTGATGCAGTGCCTGACCGGGTTCGGCGAGGCCGGGCGGATGACCCAGTTCAAGGACAAGTCGGCTCGGCAGACGGCTGATCACGTCGGGGTGGGGTTGTTCACGTACCCGATCTTGCAGGCCGCGGACATCCTGCTGTACCAGACGCACTTCGTTCCGGTAGGTGAGGATCAGCGGCAGCACCTGGAGTTGACGCGGGATCTGGCGCAGCGGTTCAACAAGAGGTACGGGAAGACGTTCCGGATTCCTGAGGCTTATATCGTGAAGGACACTGCGAAGATCTTCGACTTGCAGGATCCGACGGCGAAGATGAGCAAGTCTGTGCCGGCTGGGATGGTCGAGTTGTTGGAGGATCCGAAGAGGTCCGCCAAGAAGATTCGGTCGGCTGTTACGGATGCCGGGCGGGAGATCGTGTTCGATGCGGTTGACAAGCCCGGGGTCAGCAACCTGTTGACGATCTATTCGGCGTTGACCGGGCGGGCTGTTGAGGAGCTGGTCGAGGCTTATGAGGGTAAGGGTTACGGCGATCTGAAGAAGGATCTGGGGGAGGTGTTCACGGAGTTCGTGACGCCTGTGCAGGCTCGGGTGGCCGGGTACCTGGATGATCCTGCCGAGTTGGACAAGGTGTTGGCTCGGGGGGCTGAGAGGGCTCGGGAGGTGGCGTCGGTGACGTTGGCTCGGGCTTATGAGCGGATCGGGTTCCTGGCGCCTGCTTGAGGGCGGAAGCTTAGGGGGCCGCCTGATTGGGGGCGGAGCTTTGAGGGCCGCTTGGTTGAGGGTGCGGTTTGAGGGGCCGTTGTGGGTGGTCGATTTGACTTGGGGCCCCTAGATTTGCCCCTTGATCGGGCTAAAAGGCAGTGCCCGAAAGCCCTGCCCGATCCGCAACTTTAAGGGGCAAATCCCCCAAGTAAAATCGACCACAACTACCGGCGGAAGTAAAAAGCATCTGCGACGTCAAGTAGTCGGTGTGCTGGGTACAAAGACTGACATGTCATTTGACTGACGGCTGCCACGCGCACTGTTTGAGGCCGATTTTACTTGGGGTTTTGTCCCTTGAAATTGACGATCGGGTAGGTCAGACCCACCACCAGCCCTTCGGATCCATCCTCTCGCCCCACCGCCGCACAGGCGCGGGCCAGAAGCCCGAAGCGAGGAAGGCCAGGAGGCACCAACGTGCAGGCCAAGGTAGCGCTGGGTAACGTCACCCCGTGGCGGAAAGCGAATCCAAGATTGACAAGCTCCGACGTCAGCATGCGTGGCTGGACCACATCATGCGCGCCGTGCAGCGGTACACCGAGAGTTACGGCTCGCACTACGCCGCCGCGGTGACCTACTTCAGCGTGCTCTCCCTGGTCCCGATCCTCATGATCGCTTTCGCCGTCGCCGGTATCGTCCTGTCGTCCCAGCCGGATCTCCTGGACGAGTTGCGGATGGGCATCCAGGACGCGGTGCCCGGAACCCTGGGCGACACCATCAACGACGTCGTGAAGCAGGCCATCGAGTCCAAGGGGACGGTCGGCATCCTCGGTCTCGTGGGTGCCGCCTACTCCGGTCTCGGGTGGATGGCGAACCTCCGCGACGCCCTCACCGCCCAATGGGGCCATCCGAAGGCCGATCTGCCGTTCCTCAAGACCTACCTGAAGGACCTGCTGGCCCTCATCGGCCTGGGCGCGGCGCTCGTCGTCTCGTTCGGCATCACCGCTGCCGGTTCCGGTTTCGCGAACCTGCTGCTCCGCCTGGTGGGCCTGGAGGGTGTCGGGTGGGCCGAGTTCCTGCTGAAGGTGGGCACGATCGTGCTCGGCCTGGCCGCGAACTGGCTGGTCTTCCTGTGGGTCCTCGCGAAGCTCCCCAGGGACCCGGTGACCTGGCGCAGCGCGTTCAAGGGCGCGCTCGCGGCGAGCGTCGGGTTCGAGATCCTGAAGCAGGTGGCCACGATCTACCTGTCCAGCGTCACCAGTTCCCCGGCCGGCGCGGCGTTCGGGCCGGTGATCGGCATCCTGGTGTTCGCGAACCTCGTGGCGCAGTTCCTGCTGTTCATCACCGCGTGGACGGCCACGGCCAGGGACAACCTGCCGGAAGAACCCATCCCGGCTCCGCCGCCCGCCGTCATCCGGCCGACGATCATGGTCACCAGCCGTCCCAGCACCCGCACCGCCGCGAGCCTCGTCGGTGCGGGTCTGCTGGCCGGTCTGTCGCTCAGGTCCAGAAGACCGCGACGCCCACGTTGAGCACGACCAACCCGGCCAAAGCCCGCGGCAGCCACGCCGGTGCCGCGGGCTTGCGCACGTAGAGGAACGCCAGCACGCCGATCACGACCAGCACCAGCAGCTTCACGCCGACCTTGAAGTGGTCGTAGTCCTTGTCGGTCAACGGGGACAGCCCGACGAGCGCCAGGCCGGTCAGGAGTTGCAGCCCGGCGCCGTGCAGCCAGCCCTTGTTCAGCGGCGCACCCGCTCCCGCGCGCACCTGAAGGAAGAACATCGCGACGAGCATCCCCATGCCGAGCAGGTGCAGGAACACCAGCAGCAGCCGCACGAATTCCACGGGTCGAGCCTCCAAGGCGTGGTGGGTCAGGAACGCGGGGCGCGCAGGGCCAGCAGGCCCCGAACCCCCAGCACCCCGATCACGGTCCCGAACGTCAGCGACGCCACGACCAGCACGAGGTGCACGGTGAAGAACGCGGTCGCGCCGTCGTCCCACGAGCGCGGGTCCTTCCAGATGTTGCGCAGGAAGGTTGGCCAGATCACCCACGACCACACCCCGAAGGCGACCAGGAACGCGGACATCCACCGGGTGAGCTTCACCCGAGCAGTATCGGACGTGGTGGGTGCACGTCACCCGACGGGGGTGGATAGCCTGGTCGGGTGCCTTCCACCGTTCGACGGCCCGCCCTTGCCCTGGTCCTGTCCGTCTGCACGCTGATCGCAAGCGCCGCGCTGGTCTCGCCGATCGGCACCGCGCAGCCCGCTCCCGTGCGGTTGGCACAGCCCGCGAACTGCGAGAACCGCGTGAGTCCTCCGCCTCCGGTTGACACGTCCGAGCAGGTGCCGGACGGCACGAAGCCGCCGAGCCCGCTGCCGGTCCCGGAGACGC
>DATMCA010001490.1:0-3643 GCA_035559015.1 Umezawaea sp.
TGCGCGCGCTCGCGAACACCTTGCGGGCCCCTGTGGAGGCGTTCGAGTACCCGAAGGCGCCGGAGCACACCGTCGAGCAGTCGGTGGAGCACCTGGCGGGGCACGTCGCGGCCCGCTGCCGGGCGGTGGGGGACCGCCCGCTCGTCATCGCCGGTGACAGCGTTGGAGGGCTGCTCGCGCTCTACCTCGGCTTGCGGGTGCTGCCGGAGGTCTTCACGAGGGTCGTGCTGATCTACCCGGTCCTCGACCTGCGGACGGAACGCGAATCCTACCGGGCGTTCGGCGTGGACCACTTCCTCGACAGCGCCGCCATGCGGCGGTTCAGGTCGTTCCTGGAACCCTTCTTCGCGGACCGCGGCTTCGACCCGTTCGCCTTGTCCGACAGCGAACTGGACCGGCTGCCGGCCTGCTCGATCGTGACGGCGGGCTGTGACGTGCTCCGCGACGAGGGGCTCGCCTGGGTGGAGCACCTGGCCGACCGGTCGGTGCCGGTGCGACATCGGCACTTCCCGGATCTGCCGCACGACTTCTGCTTGTACGTCGGCAAGCTGGCTTCGGCCAGGAGTGCCGTGACCGAGATCGCCAAGACCGCGTTCGGACTTGAGGAGGTGATCGCGAGTGGTGGTCGGAGCTGAAGCGGTGGCACTGCCGCCGTGGTCGATCGATCCCGCCGGTGAGACCGCCGCGCCACCCGCCCTCGGTGACCTGTTGGTGGGTCCGGCGCTCCGGTGGCCGGATCGAACGGCGATCCACGACGGGGAGACCGGCTACACGTTCGCCCAACTGGAGCGGGGCGCTCGGACGATCGCCGCCCGGCTCACCGAGCAGGGCGTCGGCGCGGGGGACCGCGTGGTGGTCCTGGCCGAGAAGCGCGCGGTCGTGCCGATGCTCGCGGTCGCCATCTGGAAGTGCGGCGCGGTGTACGTGCCGCTCGACGGCGCGGAACCCGTGGCGCGGCTGCGCGGACTGCTGACGCGGCTGCGGCCGGTGGTCGTGATCGCGCTGGACGATCGGGACCCGGTGGTTCCCGTCGGTCACTGGCTGGGCAAGGAACAGTTGACCGCGATCCTGTCCGGGCAGGCGGTGAGCCAGGAGACCGTGGCCCATCGACCGGAGCAGGCCGCCTACATCGTCTTCGCCTCCGGGGCGACCGGTGAGCCCCAGGGGGTCGAGAACAGCGTCGCCGCCCTGTTCGCCTACTTCGGCAACCACAACCAGGTGCTCCGCTTCACGTCGGACTCCCGTGTGCTGAGCCTCGCGCCCTTCCACGTCGACGTGTCGCTGGAGGACACGCTGCTGCCGCTGTCGCTGGGCGCCTTCGTCTACCAGTTCCGCAACCTGCCCGCCGGCGCGATCATGCGCGCGGTGCTCGGCCGCGAGCGGATCACCCACCTGGTCGCGGTCTCGATGCTCCTGGCCATGATCACCGGGGACGGGCGGCAGATCGCCAGGGCCAAGCTGCCCGACCTGGAGTTGGTGATGACGGGCGCCCAGGTGTGCGACCCGGCCGTGATGAACATCTGGAAGAAGCAACTGCCGGGGGTCCGCGTCGTCCACGCCTTCGGCCCGCCCGAGGCCACGGTCTTCTCGTTGACCTATGAACTCGACGATTCCGAACGCACGACCGCGTACCCGCTCGGGCGGCCACTGCGGGGAGTGCGCGCGAAGGTCGTGCGGGACGGGGTCGAACTCCACCAGCCCGGTGAGCCGGGGGAATTGTGGATCGGCGGCGAGCAGGTGATGAACGGCTACTTCGACCAGCCGGAGGAGACCGCCCGCCGCGTGGTCGAGGTGGACGGCGTCCGCTACTACCGCACGGGCGACCTGTGCAGCTTCGACGAGGAGGGCGACCTCGTTTTCCACCGCCACGGTGACGAGGACGTCACCTGGTTGGCGGGCCGCCGCACCCATCTGAGTGAGGTCCGTCGGGTCGCTTCGGATTGTGCCGGTGTCGACCGGGCGGCAGCGGGAGTGATCCGGCACGGTCGACGTGACGTCCTCGCCCTCGTCGTCACCGCCGGGGCGCGACAGGTGCTGGCCGAGGTGAAGGAGCGCTTGCGTGAACTGCCGGACTACATGAGGCCGACCCTGCTGGCGTGGTCGCCCGCTGACGCGGTCCTGTCGACCGGGGACCTGCTCGAACGGCTCACCACAGCGGTTCAGCAGTCGGACTCCGACTCCTACGCACTGTCGGCCGACGACGTCTTCGAGCCCATTGACGAGGTGGAACCATGTCTGTAGCGGTGAAGGACAAGATCGCCGAGTACTTGGAGATGGCGCTGGGCAAGCCGGTGGACCTCGCCCCGGTGCCCGACGACACGCCGCTCAACACCTTCGGCTTGGACTCCCTGTCCACCATCGCCGTCCTGGTCACGCTCCTGGAGGACTGCGGCGTCGACATGGTCGAGCACGCGGACTCGCTGGTCACCCCGAGCACCCTGGACGACCTCTACGCGATTGCCGATCGGTTCATGGGAGTTGACGACTCGACCTCGAACGGGAGTGAGATGTCTCGGGAACTGCGTTCACAGCTGGACTTCTACCAGGAGAAGCTCGCGTACGAGATCGACTCGGCGGACCTGAAGGCGGCTCTCGACGACGGTCAGGAGTTGGTGGTCGTCGACGGCCGCAGCAGCGAGGCCTACGAGCGTGAGCACATCGCGGGCGCGATCAGCATCCCGCACCGCTCGATCTCGCAGGAGTCGGTGGCCGGTCTGGCCAAGGCGCCGCTGTACGTCGCCTACTGCGACGGCATCGGCTGCAACGCGTCCACCAAGACGGCGATCAAACTGGCGACCGCGGGCTTTCGGGTCAAGGAGTTGATCGGCGGCCTGGACTGGTGGAGGCGGGACGGCTACCCCACTGAGGGAAGCGCCGCTCACCGCGTCGTCCACGAGCACGTCGGCTGCGGATGCGCGGGCTAGACGACCTGAAGGGGAGAGGGATGGGTGGCCTGTCGGTGAACACCGGGGAGTTCGACGTCGCGGTGGCGGGTGGCAGCATCTCGGGCTGCGCCACGGCGATCCGCTTCCGCCAGCTGGGCCACCGGGTGGCGGTCTTCGACAAGAAGGAGATGGACGACCACTCCTACAAGCGGCTCTGCACGCACTTCATCCAGCCGCACGCGGTGCCGCTGCTGGGTGAACTCGGGCTGGCCCACCTCTACGAACCCGACTCGTCCGTGCGCACCAAGGCCGTGTTCGTCACGCCCGGTGGCTTGGTCGAGGGGCCGGGTGGCTACGTCGTGGAAGGGGCCGACGGGCACGTCGAGGGACGACCGGACTCCTTCGCGCTCAACCTGGAACGGCGGGTGCTCGACCCCGCGTTGCGGGAGGCCGCGCGCGAGCAGGGCGTCGAGTACTTCGACGGCACCAGCGTGGAGGGCGTCGAGGAGGACGACTCCGGTTGGAGCCTCGACACCCGCGGCGCGGCCGGGTCCCGCCGGTTCCGGGCCCGGCTGGTGGTGGCCGCGGACGGGCGTCGGTCGCGGCTGGCCAAGGAACTGCGCAACGAGGCCGAAAGCCACCCGAACGAGCGCGCCGCCCTCTTCGCCTACTTCTCGGGGATCAGGACCAGGGAGGACAACCGCTCGGTCTTCATCATGAACGACCGGGACCTGGCCTGCGTCTACCCGCTGGTCGAC
>DATMCA010001491.1:0-3733 GCA_035559015.1 Umezawaea sp.
ATCCAGCGCGTCATCGGCCCCGGCGCCACCGAGCCACGCGTCCACCGCGAACCCCTCGCTGAAGCCGAACTCCGTGGCGTAGGCGGTGAACCCGCACCGCCGCACCAGGAACCGCAGCAGGCGGTGGCGCACGTCGGCGAACTCGCGGATGAAGTGGGAGTTCTCGCCGAGCGCGACGACACGGGCCGCACCGACGGCCTCCCCGAGCGGTTCCAGGTCGTCCAGGGAGCCCGCGTTCTCACGGGCCCAGTCGCCGAAGGTCATGCGATCCTCCCCAGGTAGCGCCGCAGCAGGCCCTGCTCGGCGGGGTCGTCGGTCAGGCGCAACGCGGACTCGTAGGCCTCACGCGCCTCACCGACGCGGCCGAGCCGCCGCAGCAGGTCACCGCGCACGGCGTGGAACAGGTGGTAGGAACCCAGGTCGAGCACGTCGACCAGCGCGAGCGCGGGCTCCGGACCGTCGACCTCGGCGACCGCGACCGCCCGGTTCAGCGCGACCACCGGACTCGGGGCCACCACCATGAGCTGGTCGTAGAGCGCGACCACCTGCCACCAGTCGGTGGGGGCCTGGCTGTGCACGGCGTTGATCGCCGCCTGGACCTGGTAGGGCCCCGGCCGGTCGCGGCGCAGGCACTCCCGCACCAGCGCCCGACCCTCACCGATCAGGTCGGCGTCCCACAGCGCCCGGTCCTGGTCGGCCAGCAGCACGATCCCGCCGTCGGCACCGGTGCGGGCGGCGCGCCGGGAGCGGGTGAGCAGCATCAGCGCGAGCAACCCCACGACCTCGGGCTCCTCCGGCAGCAGGTCGACGAGCACCCGACCGAGGCGGATCGCCTCGACGCACAACTCGTCACGACCCGAACAGCCCTGGTTGAAGATCAGGTACACCACCGCGAGCACCGCCCGCAGCCGCCCCGGCAGATCCCGCTCCGAAGGAACGCGGTAGGGGATACGCGCGTCGCGGATCTTGCCCTTCGCCCGCACCAGCCGCTGCGCCATCGTCGCCTCCGGCACCAGGAACGCCCGCGCGATCTCCGCGGTGCTCAACCCGCCCAGCAACCGCAACGTCAACGCGACCCGCGCCGCCTGACCCAACGCCGGGTGGCAACAGGTGAACATCAACCTCAACCGGTCGTCACGCACGGCACCCTCCTCCACCGGGTCGGCCTCGGCGTGCAGAAGCACCGCCTGGGCGTGCCGGTCGTCACGGGACGCCTCACGACGCAGCCGGTCGACCGCCCGGTTGCGGGCCGTGGTGATGATCCACCCCGCCGGACTCGGGGGAACCCCGTCCAGCGGCCACCGCGCGACCGCGGCGGTGAACGCGTCCTGGACCGCGTCCTCAGCGACGTCGATGTCACCGAAGACGCGAACCAGCACCGAAACCGCGCGCCCGTGCTCGGCGGCGAACACACGGGCGACGTCGAGCATCAGAACTCGCCCTGCAACGGCCGCACCTCGATCGGCAGGGTGCTCGCCTTCGCCATCCGCGCCGCCCACCCCAACGCGGCGTCCAGATCCGGGGCGCGCACGACCGTGAACCCACCGATGTGCTCCTTGGCCTCGACGTACGGACCGTCGGTGGTCAACACCTCGTCACCCTTCACCCGCACCACGGTCGCCGTGCTCGGCGGGAACAACCCCGCGCTGAACACCCACGAGTCCGCCGCGCGCAGGTCGTCCTCCAGCGCGGCCAACTCGGTCATGATCGGTCCCAGCACATCGGGCCCCGGCACGGGACCGTCAGGCTGGTAGACGCTGAGCACGTACTGCTGCATCGGATGTCCTCCTCGACTCGGGCCTGTCACCACCTAAACGAACACCCACGCCCCGGATCGACAACTCGGGACCGGGTGCATCCCGAATGACGTCGACACGCGCATGATCGCGGTATCTTGACGGCCTCGACGCCCGGTAGGAGGACCATGGCCCGGCTCACCAGGGCACAGACCCAGGAACTCAACCGCGCCAGGATCCTGGCCGCCGCCAGGGCCGAATTCGCCGAACACGGCTACCGCGACACCCGGATCGACGGCATCGCCGACCGCGCCGAACTCACCCGCGGCGCCGTGTACTCCAACTTCCCCGGCAAACGAGCCCTGTACTTCGCCGTCCTCGCCGACCGCCCACCCGCCCCCACCGGACAACCCGGCCACACCGTCCGCGACGCGCTCGGCGCCCTCGCCCGCGCCTGGGTCGGCACACTCCCGATGGCCACCGACCCCGCCCACGGCGACGCCCACCTCGGCGTCGACCTCGTGCCCGAGATCATGGCCGACGAAGCCACCCGCCGCCCCTACGCACAACTGCTCGCACTCGACGCGATCGTCCTCGGCCTCGCCCTCGAACGGCTCGACCCCACCGCCGGACGACTCGTCCGAACCGCCGAAGCCGCCCTCACCACCCTGCACGGCGCGAGCACCCTCGCCGCGGCCGCACCGGGCTTCGGCGAGATCTTCAACGTCGTCCGCGCCTGCGAACAACTCACCGACCTCCACCCGGACGACCGCTGGTTCGACCCACCCCCGTCCACCACCGCGCACGTCGTCGACCAACCCTGGCGGCCACCACCCGCGACCGACCTGCTCACCGGCCACCCCGCCCCGCTCGACGACGTCGTCCTGGTCCTCGGCACCCACCGGCTCACCGCGGTCGAAGCCCCACTGCGCGCCGGAGCCGACGTCACCGCCGTCATCGTCACCGCACAACCCGACGAACTCGCACCACTGGCCCGACTCACCACCGCCGGACTGCGCGACCACCTGCGCCAAGCCCTCCCGCGCCCGACCTGGCCCCGACTGCGGATCGTCGTCGACGACCGCGGCTTCCTCGCCGCCGCCGCGGGCCTCCCCACCGTCGACGACACCACCGAAACCGCCCTGCGCGTCCACGCCGGCCGCATCACCGCCCGCGCCGACGGATTCGGCGCCTGCCACGCCGTCCTCACACCCACCAGCGCCGACCACGCGCCCTAGGGTTCCCCCATGGACCTCGACACCCTGCTCACCCGCGTCCGCCTGCTACCGGTGTCGGTGCTCAGCGACGCGGACAAGAGCCTGCCGACCATGGACCACGGCATCCACCGCGTCGCGGGCACCGGCACCATCGCCGGCCGAGCGGTCACCGTCCACTCCGACGGCGACCTGCTCTCGGGCATGGAAGGCCTCGAACTCGCCAAAACCGGCGACGTGCTCGTCATCGACGCCTCCACCAACCCCACCGTCGCCGTCGCCGGAGGCCTCTTCGCCACCGAAGCCCACCGCAAAGGCCTCTCCGCCCTCGTCGTCGACGGCCTCGTCCGCGACCTCGACACCCTGCGCCCCCTCGGGTTCACCGTCTACGCCCGCGGCACCTGCCCACGCTCCGGCCCCGCCATCGCCCCACCCCGCACCCAGACACCGATCCGCTGCGGCGGCGTCACCGTCCACCCCGGCGCCCTCGTGCTCGGCGACGACGACGGCGTCCTGGTCGCCGCCACCGAACGCCTCACCGCCGTCCTCGACACCGCCGAGGCCATCCACCAGCGCGAAGAAGCCATACTGGCGAAACTCACCGACGGCGGCAGCCTCTTCGCGTCGATGAACTACCGCACCCACCGCGAGAACGTCCTCAACGGCACACCCAGCAAGCTCGGCTTCATCGTCTGACCCTCACGGGTGCGTGTACGGCGTCGTCGTCGCGAGGTCCACGAACCCCAACCTCCGCAGGATCGGCAGGCTGTCGGACGTGGCGTC
>DATMCA010001492.1:0-2013 GCA_035559015.1 Umezawaea sp.
AACGAGTACCTCTTCGCGCTCAACGGCGACAACGACTACTGGGCGAAGTGCACGAACGTGCCGACGCCCAACGCGGTCAACGACGTGTGGAACCGCGTGCCGCCGGACCCCCGCAAGTGGGCGACGGTGCCGGGTGCCTCGACGCAGTACACGATCGAGCTGCTGCCCGCCAACGGCTACTCCAAGTGCACCCCGGGGTCCAACGTCGCCGACTCGATGATCGACGCCGACAGCCGTACGCTGCGCATCCGCGTGACCGGCCGGGCGCAGAGCGCGAAGGGCCCCGTGACGCGCTCGGTCATCGCCGCGCTCAAGCGCGACAGCTTCCTGGACTTCCTGTGGTTCACCGACTACGAGACCAGCGACCCGGTGTGGTACTCGGTGCGCTCCAACGGCCGGCCGACGGGCGGCATCCAGGGCGACCTGCTCAGCTGGGCGGCCGCCAACTGCCCGGAGTACTACCGCTCGCCGTGGAAGCGCGGCAACGAGAACTGGGACGGCAAGTTCACCGACGACAACTCGTCCTATCCCGGCAGCGTGGGCTGCGACGACATCGCCTTCATCAGCGGCGACAAGCTGCTCGGCCCGTTGCACACCAACGACGAGATGCTGGCGTGCGGCACGCCGACCTTCGGCCGCAACGCCCAGGACCGCGTCGAGTCGGGCAACGGCTGGCGCTCGGGCGGCTGCAGCGGCGTGCCGAACTTCCAGGGCACGCTCATCCCCGATTCGAGCACGATCGGCATGCCGGCCACCAACGCCTCGCTGGCCACAGTCGCGGCGGCCGGCGGCTACACGTTCACCGGCCCAACGACGATCAGGTTCGGCACCGCGCCGGGCAAGATCACGGTCACCAACCTGCCAACGTACAACAACACGCAGATGGCGTACCCGAGCAACGGTGTCATCTACGTCAAGGCCAGCGGCTCGTGCCCGCTGTACTCGGCGCTCTATCCGTCCTACTCGTCCAAGGACGCGCTCCCCAAGCCCCAGCCGCCCAACGTGTCCGGCTGCGGCGACGCGACGATCAGCGGGACCTACGACACGGACCTGACGATCGCGACGCAGAACGACATCGTCGTCACGGGCGACGTCGTCCGCGACTCGGCTGGGGACGCCATGCTCGGCCTCATCGCCGACGGCTTCGTGCGCGTCGAGCACGACACCAACGGCTTCTCGCTCTCCACGCCGCCCAACGACCCGACGTGCAGCAACGTCGCCGCGGGCGACCGGCGGATCGACGCGGCCATCCTGACCCTGCTGCACTCGGTCACCGTCGACCGCTACTACTGCGGCAACCCGATCGGCAAGCTGACGATCAACGGCATGATCGCGCAGAAGTTCCGCGGCGCGGTGGGCAAGAACAGCGGGGGGTCGGTCGTCCACGGCTTCCTCAAGGACTACGCCTACGACCCGCGCCTGGCCTTCCGCTCGCCGCCGCACTTCCTCGACCCGGTGAAGTCGGCGTGGCACGTGCACCGCTACACCGAGCAGGAGCCCGCGGCCAAATAGGCCGTGGGCCGGGTGGTCCGACGTCGGACGTCCGTCCAACGTGGGGCCATGGGGTCAAGACCCCATGAGGGCGGGTCGATCACAGGGGTGTAATCAGCCGTCTTCTTCGGCGGCCCAAGGGCAAACCGTCCGCGAGGACGGGACGCAAAGCCACGGACCTCGGTACCTCGAGGAAGCCGGGCTGCGGCACCGAGGCGAACGAGGAGGAGCCGGCGCTCAAATCAAGTCCTAGGAGGACCTGAATGCTGCGCAAGCTGCGCGACGACGAGCAGGGCTTCACGCTCATCGAGCTCCTCGTTGTCATCCTGATCATCGGCATCCTCGCCGCCATCGCTCTGCCGACCTTCCTGGGTCAGCAGAAGAAGGGCCAGGACGCTTCCGCCAAGTCCGACGCTCGTAACACCGTCTCGCAGGTCGAGACCTGCTTCACCGACGCCGAGACGTACGTCGGCTGCACCATCCCGGCGTCGTCCGGCCTCCCGGTCGGCACCGGCGCGA
The DNA here is from genome assembly GCA_035559015.1 of Umezawaea sp. Lineage (GTDB taxonomy): Bacteria > Actinomycetota > Actinomycetes > Mycobacteriales > Pseudonocardiaceae > Umezawaea. Next base: position 2,011 of record DATMCA010001492.1, read on the forward strand.
GCT
>DATMCA010001493.1:0-2499 GCA_035559015.1 Umezawaea sp.
GAACCGCAGGCTGCCGTGGGCGGGCTGGGTGTCGTGGTGCTCCTTCGACCAGGTCAGCAACTCGGGCGCGGTCCCGTTCAGGTGCTGGACGGTGAGGTCGTTGCCGTTGCCGGTCAGGTCGCGGGCCACGCTGCCGGGCGCCACGGCCTGACCGTCGGCCCCGGCGGCGGGCAGACCGGCGGTGTCGAAGCGCCAGTACGCCACGGTGTCCTTGACCAGCACCGCCGACGCGGGCCTCGGCTTCGGCAGCACCGGGGGCGCGAACCCGGCGAACCGGGCGCGGAAGTCGATCTCCACCGAGAACCGGTCGGCGTCGCCGGTGAGCCGCGCGGTCTCCGCCTCCGGGACGGTGTCGCCGCGGGTGAGCAGCCACGGCGAGTAGGTCTCGACGTCGATCACGCCGCGGGCGAGGTCGAACGTGTAGCAGCGGACCATGCCCGCGCCGCCGTAGTAGCGGTCCTGGTAGTTGGTGATGTGCAGGTGCACGGGGTTGCCGTGGTCGTTGGTGAGGGTGGTGCGCCCCGGCGGCCAGTAGTGGCCGTTGAGGGTGAGGAACACCTGGTCGTTGCGTCGGATCAGGGCGTCCCACAACCGCTGCCCGTGCGCGGACAGCTCGGCCCGCCCGTTGTCGGCGGACACCAGGTCGTGGGTGGTGAGGATGACCGGCAGCGTCCGGTGGGCGTCGATGACCTGCTGCGCCCACGCGATGCCCCGATCGGACACCCGCCAGTCCAGCGCGAGCACCAGCCACTCGCGACCGCCCGCCTTGACGACGTGGAAGCTGTTGTACCCCTTGGGTTCCATCCCGCCGAACGTCTTCGTCCTGGCGAACCGGCTCGCCGGGAACGTCCGCGAGTACGGGGTGGACCCGCGCTGGTCGTCCGTGCCGCCGGGGACGTCGTGGTTGCCCGCCAGGACGCTGTAGGGCATCCGGCCGTCGATCGTGCGGAACACCGCGTCGGCCGTGCGCATCTCGCGCTCGGTGCCGTGCTCGGTCACGTCGCCCAGGTGCGCCAGGAACACGACGTCCTCACGCTGGAGCAGCGCGCGGAGCGTGTGGCGCACCGGCTCGGGGTCCGAGCCGCCCTCGTCCAGCAGGTACTGGGTGTCCGGCAGGACCGCGATCGTAAAGCGCGAGTCGTCGTCCTTCCCGGACGACGTCCGCGCCGACGCCTCGGACCCCGTCGCGCCGATCAGGGCCGCCGTGGCGGGCACGGTGAACGCCGCTTGGAGCAGGGTGCGTCGACCGACGTCGCCGATGGGTGATTTGTCGGCCATGTCGTGGTTCCTCCCGAGTCCGATGAGGACGCCAGCCTGTCGACCGCCCCCGCCCGGCGGTCGACGTCCGGTCGAACAACAGCCGCACACCGGCTGAAATCTCGACACCGGCCGTTGTTCACCCGCAGTTCGGATTGGCCTCGTACGGTCGAGCCGATCCTCGTGGCGACGGAGGAGGTGTGGCATGGACTTCTCGGTGATCGTGCTCGTGGTCGTGGTGACCGCGCTCGCGTTCGACTTCACCAACGGCTTCCACGACACGGCCAACGCGATGGCGACGTCCATCGCGACGGGGGCGCTGCGACCCAAGGTGGCCGTGTCCATAGCGGCGGTGCTCAACCTGGCGGGCGCGTTCCTGTCGATCGAGGTCGCCAAGACGATCTCCAGCGGCATCGTGGACGAGTCGAGGATCAGCCCGGCCATCATCTTCGGCGGACTGGTGGGCGCGGTGGTGTGGAACCTCGCGACCTGGTTGCTGGGCCTGCCCTCCAGTTCCTCGCACGCCCTGTTCGGCGGTCTGATCGGCGCGACCTGGGTCGCGTCCGGAGCGGACGCCGTGCGGTTCGGCACGGTCGTGGAGAAGGTCCTGATCCCGGCGGTCGCGTCACCGCTGATCGCCGGCCTGGTCGCGGCGATCGCCACGTACCTGGCGTACACGATCACCCGGCGTGCGGCCGGGTCCACCCGCACCCGCGGGTTCCGGATCGGCCAGATCGCGTCGGCGTCGCTGGTGTCGTTGGCGCACGGCACGAACGACGCCCAGAAAACGATGGGCGTGATCACCCTGACCCTGATCACCGCGGGCTCGCTGCCCGCCGGCGCCCGGCCGCCGCTGTGGGTGATCATCTCCGCGGGCTCCGCCATCGCGCTGGGCACCTACCTCGGCGGCTGGCGGATCATCCGCACGATGGGCAAGGGCATCACCGACATCGAGAGCCCGCAGGGGTTCGCCGCGGAGACGAGCGCGGCCGCGGTCATCATGACCTCGTCCCAGCTCGGGTTCGCCCTGTCCACCACGCACGTCTGCTCCGGTGGCGTCATCGGCGCGGGCGTCGGCAAGCGCCTGGCGGAGGTGCGGTGGAGCGTCGCGGGCCGGATGGCCGTCGCCTGGCTGCTGACGTTGCCCGCGGCGGCCGTCGTCGGGGCGCTGGCGGGCGAACTGGCCTCGCAGGGCACCGCGGGCACGGTGGTGGTCGCGCTGTCGGCGGCCGCGATCGGCGC
>DATMCA010001494.1:0-12360 GCA_035559015.1 Umezawaea sp.
GTCACCACCGCAGTGACCGACGACGTGCCGCGTCGCGGTGCGGCGATGGCGACGTTCCGATGAGGACCACTGCCGCGATCCTAGTGCGACGCGAGAGGGTGGGGACTCGACTCAGGGGTTCCCGTTTCGTTGTTCGCGCAACGAGTCGGTGGTGACGGAAGAATCGTCCGAGGAGCTTTCGGTTGGATCTCCGGAACCCGGTGGACCGTTCTGCCGTGGGCATTTCCGGTGGTGGGCGGCGAGAACGGGCAGGTCGTCGCGCGCGTGTTCCCGGCCGTGACGGCAAGCGCTTGCCGCGTGACGGCGGAGTGGTGGGGGAGGGCCCCGAGCGCGCGTCCGATGGGGGTGGGGCGGCGCTCGGGGCTGTCCCGTTCCCCCGCGCGGCTCGCGCGGAGCGGGACGGTGTGCGCGGTCGAGACGGGGTGTGCGCACCAGCGACCTTACGGACCGATCGGGTCCTGACCAGGCGTTGTGGTGGCGTGTAGTTGCCACGGGATGGTGTCAACCTTCCCGGCCGTTCTATCGTTGCGCGACTCGTGCCGCGTGCGCGTGCGCCGGAGTGACGACCCGGCGAACCCGGCGTCACTACTTGGTCACTCTTTCTCCACACGCGCCTGCCTACGCTGATGCGGACGCTCGGGCCGCGCCCTTTTGGAGTTCCGCCGCGGAGCCGGGCCCCGTGAAGTGTCGGTCCCAGGTTCCGCTCGCGTGGGTATGGAGAGACCATGACTATTTCTGACAATTCGCCACGAGTGGACAGGATCAGCTCGGTGGGCCACCGTGAAAACGCCGGAAAATTCTCACCGGAATTGGCGATGCTCAACGAGCAGCAATTCCAGCTGATGCAGATGTTGGCGGGTGGACTGCCGGACCGTTCCATTGCGCGTCGCCTCTGCCTCGCCCCGCGAACGCTTGCGCGCCGGATATCGGAGATCTACCGCATCCTCGGCGTCGAGACGCGGTTCCAAGCGGGGGTGGCGGCGCAGCGCCTCGGGCTCATCGGGGAGCCGGTAGGGGAGGGTCGACCGGCCCGACCTCGTGCGGGAGCCGCTGCTCACGGGTGATGTGCGGAAGGGCAGAGTAGGGGTGCCCCTAGGGCAGTGTTGTTGCGGGGGCCGGGTGTCCTGTCGTTAGCTGGGCATCGTCGTACTGTTCAGCATCCAGCACCTCACATCTCGTTCGCGGTTTCGCAAGCACGAGGATGAACGCTGTTCTCCTGTTTGGCCGAATTGAGATGATTCCCGCCCGAGGAGGGTTCCAGTGCCGGCAGGTGACAGCACGTCGGTGGACGTGATCGGTGTGGGTCAGGCGCGCAGCCAGTTCGAGAACACCGCCTCGGCCTTCGCCGAGCAGCTCGGCCAGGTCGTGGACGAAGTCACTTTGTTGCATTCCACCTGGATGGGCGGGGAGTCACTGGAGTTCGGCTCCGCGGTGGACGACTGGGAGAACAGCCTCTCCACCGTCATCGAGGAGTTGCGAGCCGTGGTCGCGGCCATGGGCGGCACCCCGGCGTCGACCGTGGGGCAGGCCGACGACGCGGGCGGCCCGCCCGACCGCAACGGCTAGCGCTTCCTGCTCCTCGACCGCCGAAAGGACAGCCGCGATGGCGCCCGAGTACACCTTCAGCTTCCAGATAGCGGACAGCGTCCGCGACAACATGGCGGCCTGCACCAGAGCTGTGCTGGACCAGCTCGCGGAACTCGACACCATGGCCCAGAGCAGCCTGGCCGGTTGGGACGGTGCGGCGCGCGAGGCCTACGCGGCCCACAGGGCCGGTTGGGAAAGTGCCGCCGCCAAGATGCCGGAGGCGCTCGGCCGCGCGGAGGCCGCGCTGAACGAGATCTCCGGCGGGTACCTGAAGGTGGAGCACTACGCGCGGGGCGCCTGGCTGTAGCCGGTGGTCAAGGGCCGCGCGGCCGTTCGCCCGCGGGGTCAGATCCAGTACGTGCGGACCTGGTTGATGCTGTCGACGAGGTCCTGCGGCACGGGCTCGACCGGCCTGTTGGCCGTCGTGTCGAGCGTGCGCACCACGGACTTCAGCCACCGGGTGGTGAACCGGGTCCGGCTGGACAGGACGGGGTCGGCGTCGCGCGCCGCGGCCGACATCGCGACCCGCAGGTCGGTCAGCGACCGGGACCACGCGGCCGCGCAGTCGGTGGAGTGCAGCTGGACCAGTCCGCCCTTGTCGGGCAGCGACGTGAGGACCCGCGTGATTGCCTTGTGCAGCGGGCGGAACACCTCGGGCTCGCGCCACGGGCCGACCTCGCCGACGCGGCGGCGCATGATGGCCCGCAGCCGCTTGTCACCGCTCTCCACGAGCGGGTAGGGCACGCCGAGCTGCTTGCCGGGCGGGCAGTCCCGGGTGTACTCGGCGAACCGCGCGTCGAGCACCTCCCGCAGCCCCACCAGGTAGCCGCGCAGGCGGTCGATCTCCATCTGGTCGAACAGACCCAGCACGAGGTGGTCGCCGACCCGGTCCCAGCAGATCATGGCTACCCCTCCCTCGTCGGACGTGGTCCGTTCGAGTAGACCACCGACCTTTCCGCCTCCGCCGGGGAATCGCCGATGTGTGGTCACCGGTACCCCCGCGCTTGCACTTTCGCACCCCGTTCTGCCGGGGTCCTGCCGGTCATTGCGTTGGCAACGACCAGTCCCACTCTTCGGAACACCTGTTCCGACTCCGCTACGCTCGGCCACGCTGGTGGTTCGCCGAGCCCTTCGGGGCGAGGCGAGGCAAGAGGGAACCCGGTGGGAATCCGGGACTGCCCCGCAGCGGTGAGCGGGAACGACCGCCGTCACGAGAGCACTGGGCCCGCGGGCCTGGGAAGCGACGGCCAGTAGGGATGAGCACGACGCCCGCGAGTCCGAAGACCTGCCACCGGTACGCGCACCGCCGGTGCGCGTCGAGTCCGGGACCTCGTGGGAAGGTCGGCGCGGACACGAGCGGCCGACGTGCCGCTCCTCCTCGCGTGCCACCACGCCGTCCCGTGCTCGTCGGCACGCTCGCGAGGAGAGAGCTGTGAACACCCCCGCCATCGGATCGACCGTGCTGGGCTACCCCAGGATCGGCCCCCGCCGTGAACTCAAGCGCGCCGTGGAGGCCTACTGGGCGGGCCGCACTGACGCCGACGCGCTGGCCGCCGTCGCCCGCGACCTGCGCGCGGACACCGTCCGGGAACTGGCCGCCGCGGGCCTGGACTCCGTGCCCTGCGGCACCTTCTCGTACTACGACCACGTGCTGGACACGGCCGTGCTGTTCGACGCCGTGCCCCGGCGGTTCCGGGACCTGGGACTGTCCGCACTGGACACCTACTTCGCCGCGGCCCGCGGTCGCGACGGCGTTCCGCCGCTGGAGCTGACAAAGTGGTTCGACACCAACTACCACTACCTCGTACCGGAGCTGGAGCCGTCGACCCGGTTCGCGCTGACGGGTGACAAGCCGGTCGCCGAGTTCCGCGAGGCGCTCGACCTCGGCGTGACGACCAGGCCGGTGCTGCTCGGCCCGGTCACGTTCCTGCTGCTGGCCAAGGCTTCCGCCGCCGCGCCCGCCGACTTCGCCCCGCTGGACCTGCTGGACCAGCTCGTCGATCGGTACGTCGAGCTGCTGGCCGCGCTGGCCGACGCGGGCGCGCCGTGGGTGCAGCTGGACGAGCCCGCGTTCGCGGCGGACCGCACCGAGGCCGAACTGGCCGCCCTGCGCCGCGCGTACACCAGGCTGGGCGAGGCCACCGCCCGTCCGGCGATCCTGGTCGCGGGCTACTTCGGCGACCTCGGCGACGCCCTGCCCGTGCTGGCAGACGCCCCGGTGGAGGCCGTCGCGGTCGACCTGGTCACCGCGCCCGCCGCCGTGAACCGGATCGCGACCGTGCTGGGACTGCGGGACAAGACCCTGGTCGCGGGGCTGGTGGACGGCCGCAACGTGTGGCGCACCGACGTTCGCGGCGCGCTGGCCACGGCCGCGACGCTGCTCGGCTCGGTCGGTTCGCTGGCCGTGTCGACGTCGTGCTCGCTGCTGCACGTGCCGTACGACCTGGACGCCGAGACCGACCTCGACCCGGCGGTCGTGGCCAGGCTGGCGTTCGCGCGGCAGAAGGTCGCCGAGGTCGTGCTGATCGGCACCGCGCTGCGGCGGGACGGCGTCGAGATCGGCTCCACGACCGGTGGCGCGCCCTCGGTCGACGAGGAGGTGCGGGACCGGATCGCCGCGCTGGGTCCGGAGCACCGCACCCGTGCCCCGTACGCCGAGCGCGCTGCCGTGCAGCGGACCAGGTTGGCGCTGCCGCCGTTGGCGACCACGACGATCGGCTCGTTCCCGCAGACCGGTGAGGTCCGCAAGGCGCGGGCCGGGCTCCGCGACGGCACGCTGGACGAGGCCGGGTACGCGGAGCGGATGCGCGCGGAGGTCGAGCGCGTGATCCGCCTCCAGGAGGAGATCGGGCTCGACGTGCTGGTGCACGGCGAACCCGAGCGCAACGACATGGTCCAGTACTTCGCCGAACACCTGGACGGCTTCGCGTCGACCAACCTCGGCTGGGTGCAGTCCTACGGTTCGCGCTGCGTCCGCCCGCCGATCATCCACGGTGACGTGTCCCGCCCCGAGCCGATCACCGTCGGCTGGAGCGCCTACGCCCAGTCGCTCACCGGCAAGCCGGTGAAGGGCATGCTCACCGGTCCCGTCACCATCCTGGCCTGGAGCTTCGTCCGCGACGACCAGCCGCTCGGCGACACCGCCGAGCAGGTGGCGCTGGCCCTGCGCGACGAGATCCGCGACTTGGAGGAGGCGGGCATCGGCATCGTCCAGGTCGACGAGCCCGCGCTGCGGGAACTCCTGCCGCTGCGCGCCGAGCACCGCAAGGCCTACCTGGACTGGGCCGTCGGCTCGTTCCGACTGGCCACCGCGGGCGCGGCGACGGCCACCCAGGTGCACACCCACCTGTGCTACTCGGAGTTCGGCGACGTCATCGAGGCCATCGACGGGCTGGACGCGGACGTGACCACCATCGAGGCCGCCCGGTCGCGCATGGAGGTGCTGGACGACCTGAAGGCGATCGGCTTCAGCCGCGCCGTCGGCCCCGGCGTGTACGACATCCACTCGCCCAACGTGCCAACGGAGGACGAGGTCGTCGACCTGCTGCGCGCCGCGCTGGACGCCGTGCCCGGCGAACGCCTGTGGGTCAACCCGGACTGCGGCCTGAAGACCCGCGGCTACACCGAGGCCGACCCGGCCCTGCGCGTGCTGGTCGCCGCCGCCCACCGCCTGCGAGCTGACGCGCGGGTGGTCACGTCCCTCACCTGAGCTGCCGGGACGTGACCACCCGGTAGGTTCGATGGCGTGGACGCGCTGCGACCGGACACCGACCGCGAAGACGTCGCGCGGTGTCCAACGCGCCCACGTCACGTCGATCGCCTGGGAAAACCTCCTGGAAGACGACGACGCCAAAACCATCACCACCACACTCGGCGGCTGACCAGAGCACAGCAACAGCAACAGCCACCACACGACGGACCGGCGGTCACCACACGACGGAACCAGCAGCCATCACACGACGAACTAGCGGCCACCCACAACGGAACTGGCGGTCGCCACAACGGAACCGGCAGCCGGGGCCCTAAAAGCGTGGCCGATTTTACTTGGGGTTTTTGGCGCTAAACTCAGTCGGGCGGCAAGCTCTACACCTGCCGTTTTGGCCCGACTAGCGCCAAAAAGAGGGGCCCCAAGTCAAATCGGCCACACCACCCCGAAACCGGCAGCCACCCCGGCGACCCAGCTGGCAGCCACCCCGATGACCCAGCCGGAAGCCCCAGTAACCCAGCCGGAAGCCGCACCCACCCTCAACACCTGCCCCCGTCCACGACCAACCTCGCGGATCGCAACACCTCCTGGGCGCCAAGAGCGACCCACCCCGGCGACCCCACAGCCCTCAACCCACGCAGAACTCGTTCCCCTCCGGGTCCGCCATCGTCACGTGATGGGTCCCGTCGACCCACAACGTCCGCCCACCCGCCGCCGTCAACCGAACGTCAGGTCCACCCGAATCGCCATGCCCGGCAACGTACGCCGGGGGTCCGACAATTCACGCCGGGTACGTGTGGACCTCGGTAGCCTTCAACGCCGCCCACAACCGCGTCCCCGGCACCAGCCGCAACTCCGCCACCACGGCCGTGGTCACGTCGACCAGCACAGCCGGACTCCCGGACAGCCGCACCCGAACCGTGTGCGCGTGCTGCTCCACTCCGACCACGGTCACCTCCCACGTGTTCCGCGGACTCCCGGACGGCCGAGTCGGATGCAGGCTCACCGCCGACGGCGGGAACGCCACGTGCACCGCGCCGGAAGCAGGCGCGGCGACCGTCAACGAACCACCGTCGTCCAGTGCCACGGAAGCACCGGAAGCCCGCCCCCGGTACAGGTTCAGCCCGACCAACTGGGCCACGTACTCGGTCCGGGGCTGCCGAGCCACCTCGACGGGCGGCCCCGACTGCACCACCCGCCCGCGTTCCACGATCACCAGCCGGTCGGCGAGCACCATCGCGTCCAGCGGGTCGTGCGTGACGAGCAGCGTCCGGCCGGGGTAGTCGGCGAGGTGGCGGCCGAGTTCGGTGCGCACCATCAGCCTGCTCCCGGCGTCCAGCGCGGCCAGCGGCTCGTCCAGCAGCAGCAACGACGGCGAGGTCGCCAACGCCCGCGCCAGCGCCACCCGCTGCGCCTGCCCACCGGACAGCACGCCGGGTTTGGCGCCCGCGTGGTCGCTCAGCCCGACCCGCTCCAGCCACTCGGCGGCGGCCCGTCGCGCGGATCGCCGGTCCACGCCCCGCGCGCGCAGGCCGAAGGCCACGTTCTCCACGGCGGACAGGTGCGCGAACAGCAGGTAGTCCTGGAACACCACGCCGACCGGCCGCACCTCCGGGCGCAGGAAGACCGACGGTGGCTCGTCCCACACGGTGTCGTCGAGCTGGATCCGCCCGCCGTCCAGGGGGAGCAGGCCCGCCAACGCGCGCAGCGCCGTCGTCTTGCCCGCCCCGTTCGGCCCGAGCAGCGCGACGACCTCGCCGGGCGCCACCGTGAGCGCGAGGTCGAGGTGGAACGCCGACCGCTCGACCCGGATGTCGGCCTTCAAGGTCATGCGGCGCCCCGGATCCACCGGTCGCGCAGGCTCGCCAGCACGACGACGGACACGATCAGCAGCACGATGCTCAGCACGATCGCCGCGTCCGGATCGGTTTCCAGAGCCAGGTACACGGCGAGCGGCATGGTGGTCGTCCTGCCGGGGAAGTTGCCCGCGAACGTGATGGTGGCCCCGAACTCGCCGAGCGCCCGCGCCCAGCAGAGCACGGTCCCGGCCACGATCCCCGGCATGATCGTGGGCAGGGTGACCCGCCGGAACGTCAGCCAGCGCGACGCGCCGAGCGTGGCGGCGGCCTCCTCGAAGCGCGGATCGGCCGCCCGCAGCGCGCCCTCGACCGAGATCACCAGGAACGGCATCGCGACGAACGCCTCGGCGATCACGACACCGGTCGTGGTGAACGGCAACGAGATCCCGAACCACGAGTCCAGGTAGGACCCGATCAGCCCGCGCCGCCCCAGCACCAGCAGCAGCGCCACGCCACCCACGACCGGCGGCAGCACCAGCGGAACGGTCACCAGCGCCCGCAGGAACCCCCGCCCCGGCACGTCACCGCGGGCCAGCAGCCAGGCCAGCGGCACACCGAGGACCAGGCAGATCACCGTCGCCAGGCTGGCGCAGACCAGGGACAGGGCCAGGGCCTCGCCCACGGCGGGACTGGAGAGCTGGTCGAACAGCGTCGGCCAGGGCGCGCGGACCAGCAGCCCCGCCAAAGGGACCACGAGGAACGCCAGCCCGATCACCGCGGGCACGACGAGGACGGCGGGGAGCCGCCCCCGCGTGCCCGCGCGTCGGGTCACGGAGCGGCGAAGCCCGCGTCGGACAGCACCTTGCGGCCTGCCGCCGACAGGACGAAGTCCACGAAGGCCTTGGCGGCGGGGGCGTTCGGCGCCTTCGCCAGCGGCGCGATCGGGTAGTCGTTCACGGCCTTGTCGGCCTCGGCGAACTCGATGCCCTCGACGTCGGAGCCCGCGGCCTTCACGTCCGTCTTGTACACCAGGGCCGCGTCCACCTCGCCGAGCTTCACCTTGGTGAGCACGGCCTTCACGTCCTGCTCAAGGGTGTCCGGCGCGGCCGTGATCCCGGCCGTCTCGAACACCTTCTTGGCCGCCGCGCCGCACGGCACCTGCTCCGCGCACAGGGCGATCTTCAGGTCCGCCTTGCCGAAGTCGGCGAGCCCGGTGACCTTCGCCGGGTTGCCCTTCGGCACCACGATCTCCAGCTTGTTCTTCACGAACGTGGTCGCGTCGCCGGTGATCCCGCCCGCGTCGCTGACCTGCTTCATGTTGGTCGGTGCGGCGGAGGCGAACACGTCGGCGGGGGCGCCGGAGTTGATCTGCTGCGCCAGGGCGGAGCTGCCCGCGAAGTTGAACGTGACCTTCACGCCGGGGTTGGCCGCCTCGAAGTCCTTGCCCAGCTGGGTGAACGACTCCGTCAGCGACGCGGCGGCGAACACGGTCAGCGCGCCGGTCACCGCCGGGGCGCTGGAGGTGGACGACGCGGACGGGGCGCCGGTGGACGCGGTGTCCTGCGCGGAGCACCCGGCCAACGACAGGGCCGCGGCCAGCACGACCGCACCAGTGCGACGGAACATTCAGGCCTCCGGGATCTCGACTACGACGTGCGTTGACTTGATCGAGGCGACGGCGACGACCCCGACCTCCAGCCCGAGTTCCTCGGCGGCTTCCCGGCTCATCAGGGACACCACCCGGAACGGCCCGGCCTGCATCTCGACCTGCGCCATCACGCCGTCCTTCACGACGCGCGTGACGATGCCCCGCATCCGGTTCCGGGCGGACGCGGCGACCGTGTTCCCCGCTTCGGGGTTGTCGGCGAGCTGCTGGGCGAACGCGGCCAGGGCGCTGCCCTCGACCGCCATCCGCCCGTTGTCCCCGTTGACGACCGGCAGGCGACCCTGATCAGCCCACCGGCGCACGGTGTCGTCGCTGACCCCGAGGAGCGCGGCGGCTTCGCTGATCCGCAGATTCGGCATACCGCGAAGTCTATCGCCGCGTTCACGGCTGTCCGGCTCAGCCGTGGATGCGGTTCCAATCGTGACCATCCTCCGCAGAATCGGAGTCCAATGGGGTCACGACGCGTATTCGCGGTGGGCGGACGTTCCCCTGATGGTGGCTTCTGCGGAGGCCGATCCGGACCTACCGTGGAGCCATGGACTCACTGCCGGACGTGCGGATCCCCGCGCAGCGGCCGCCGCTGGGCGACGACCAGGTGCTGGTCAGCGGCGATGTCGCCCGTGAATGGGTGATCGCGACCCCGGACCTGCACGCCCACGCGGGCCTGCCGGTCGACGTCCACTACGTCACCACCCGCTGCCGCGAGGTGCACCACGTCCAGGGCGTGCCGCTGCACCAGGTCCTGCGGCGGGCCGGCCTGCTGCTGGCCGAGGGCAGCAAGATGGACCACCTGAACTTCGCCGTGCTCGCCCGGTCGGAGGACGGCTTCCAGGCGCTCCTGTCGTGGGCCGAGGTCGACCCGGAGTTCGGCGGCTGCGCGGCCCTGCTCGCGACCCGGTACAACGGGGTCGTCCTCACCAGACCGACGCTGGTGGTCCCGTCGGACGGCCGGTCCAGCCGGTACGTCCGCCGCGTGTGCCGCCTGCACCTCGTGCGGGTCCCGGTCGGCGCCCCCTGACCAGCGCACCGCCGTCAGCGCGTCCTGATCAGCGGACCCTGACCGGCAGCGCGCTCAGGCCGCGCACGAGCGTGCTCCGGCGCCACACCAGCTCGTCGGGCTCCCCGTCGAGCGCCAGTCCGTCGAACCTCGCCAGCAGCGCGCCGAGGGCGATCCGGGCTTCCAGGCGCGCCAGCGGCGCTCCCACGCAGTAGTGGATCCCGTGCCCGAAGGCCAGGTGGCCGGACGCGGGCCTGGTGGTGTCGAGGGTGTCGGGATCGGGGAACCTCGCCCCGTCCAGGTTGGCCCCCAGCAGGGAGATCATCACGAACTGGTCCGCGGGGATCTCGACGGCGCCGACCCGCACGGGTTCCGTGGTGTACCTCGTGGTCGCGATGTGGATCGGACTGTCGTAGCGGAGGAACTCCTCGATCGCGGTCGGCAGCCCCGTCAGGTCGGCCTTGAGCGCGGCCAACTGGTCGGGGTGCCGCAGCAGCGCGAGGACGCCGTTGGCGATGAGGTTCGCCGTCGTCTCGTGGCCCGCGAAGAGCAGCAGGAACGCCATCGCCACCAGTTCCGGCTCCGACAGCCGGTCGCCGTCCACCATGACGTGCACGAGGTCCGACAGGAGGTCGTCGCCGGGGTGTTCGCGCTTCTCGGCGATCAGGGTGGCGAAGTAGGCCTTGATCTCCCGGCCCGCCTCGGCCACCTCCTCCGTCGGCGCGGCGAGGACGAACGGCGTCGACCAGTCGCGGATCTTCTTCCGGTCGGCGTGGGGGACGCCGAGCAGCTCCGAGATGACCTCGATCGGGAGCGGTAGCGCGAACGACTCCACCAGGTCGACGCGCCCCCGTGCGGCCACGCCGTCCAGCAGTTCGTCGACGACCTGCTCGATCCTCGGGGTCAGGCGCGCCACCGCTTTCGCGGTGAAGGCCTTGGTCACCAGCCTGCGGAGCCTGGTGTGGTCCGGCGGGTCGCTCTGGAGCATGTTGTGCGACAGGTCGCTCGCCAGCGCCAGGCCCACGTCGGCCGGGTACAGCTCCACCGCCCGCAGGTGGCCCTTGGCCACGCGCGGGTCGGCCAGCAGCGCCCTCGCCTCCGCGTAGTCCGTGACCAGCCAGGCGTCCGGCGCCGCGGTCATCGTCACCCGGCGCACCGGGCCGGTGTCGCGCAGCGCCCGGTACACCTCGTGCGGTTCGACCGTGAACCGGCGGTTGACCCGCAGCGGGACCTCGGTCATCGGTCGCACGCCGGGGCGGGGGCGTCCTGGGAGAGCGGAGCGCCCACCGGGTTGATGTAGAGGACGTCCAGCACCATCGGCGCGGTGCCGAGGTTGCGTCCGATGTGGACGTAGTCGGAGCCGCTCCGCTCGGCGATCGACGCGCCCGCCGAGTACACGCCGTCGACGGCGCAGGAGCTGTCGTAGTGGGTGAGGGTGCCGGACTTCACCACGCCGTACAGGTGACCGTCGTGGAAGTGCCACCCGGTCGCGCCGCCGGGCTGGATGGTGATCTCACGGACGACGTAGTCCTTGTCGCCGACCGTCTTCTGGAAGAGCAGCTTCGCCGACACCCCGGTGCCGGGGGTGGCGGACGAGACGCCCGCGAGGCCGCCGAGCGCGGCGACGGTGGCGGTTCCGATGACCAGGGCACGACTGAGAACGGCGCTGCGCATTCGACTCCTGCTTTCCTCGACGACCTGGGACGGCTCCCATGCTAGGAGCCGGAACCGGTCCGCCGCCGGGTTCGACACGCACCCCACCAGGCGATGCTCCCGTTCGCGCACGTGGGCGCGTGGCTCGAACTCGCCACCCCGCGTGGCGCGGATCACCGGGGATCCACAGTGGACCGACCGGTCAGGCCCCGACGGCCTCGCCGACCAGCCTCTCGGCCACCGGCCGGGCGGAGTCGAACGACGCCAGGTCACCGGTCGAGGTCGCCAGCGACGTCGCCCCCTCGAAGAGCAGCATCAGCACCCGGCCGAGCCCCTCGGGGTCGCGGCACCCGGCCTCGCGCGCCGACTCCGCGATCCGCCGCTCGAAGCTCTGCTTGTACGAGCGGATCACCTGCTCGGCGGGGTGCCCCGGCGTCGTCAGCTCCACGCTCGCGTTGTGGAACGGGCAGCCCCGGATCCGGGTGGGGTCGGGGCGGTCGAACAGCCGCGTCAGCCTCTCCCGCGCCGGGAGGGCGTCGTCGAACAGGTGCCGCTCGGCCGTGAGGACCCGGTGGTCGCGCATGTGCTCCAGGTACGCGGCGATCAGCTCGTCCTTGCCGCCGTAGAGCTGGTAGAGCGTGCGCTTGGAGACCCCCGCGACCTCGCACAGCTCGCTCACCCCCGTCGCCTGGATCCCGTTGCGGTAGAACAGGCTGATCGACGCCGCCAGCAGGCGTCTGCGCGGGCTGAGAGGTGGTGCCAAATCCGTGCCTGAAGTCCCCATAAGATTATCGTATCGATCGCACTCCGCCGTTTCACGTGGAATTCGGGGAACGTCTCGCCGAACGTCCCGCCCTCTCGCCGGGCAAGGCCCTGACCTCGGTGTTGCCCCGATATCGGATACCCACGAGTGGAAACCGTTCGGTATTCGATAATCAGTCCTCCGGCCGGA
>DATMCA010001495.1:0-2749 GCA_035559015.1 Umezawaea sp.
GCCCGCGAAGTCCCGCCCCCGCACGCTCTCCTTCGGCGCGCGCAGGCCCATGAATAGCCGGGCGAGGTACGGGTCGCCGCGCATGAAGTGCCAGTCGTAGGCGTTGACCGCGGCCGCGCGCACCCCCACCAGCAGCTCGCCGGGCCCCGGCGTGGGTCGGGGGACGTCCGCGTACTCCAGGACGTCCGCGGAGCCGTACCTGTGCTGAACGATCGCCTTCACGGGGACCTCCTCGCCGCGTGCGCTACCGAGGACGGTGGCAGCCGAGGCGGGCGCGCACATCCGGGAGGACCCCTAAGTGGGCCCCGCGGCTCCCTGGTGATCGGTGGCTGAAAAAATCTTGAAGAAATTTTCCACCAGGCCAGTCCTGGCAAAACCGCAGCTCAGGAGCCCAGATCGGGACCTTCGGCCCGCGTGTCGAGCTTGACAGGGGTCCGCCGGAGGCATTTGGGCGCCTGTTTTTGTCGGTGCTCACCGGCACCATCGAACAGGTGTTCGTTTTTGGTGTTGGTGAGCTGAGAGGAGCGTGCGATGCGGGTGAGGCTAGATCCCAGGCAGTGGCCCGGCCGTGTCATCCCCGAGACCGATTCCGAGATCGACACGGCTGTCGAAGCCGTGTGCCTGCGCGCGAGTTGGGCGGACGCGGACCGCCAGTCCATCCGCGCGGTGCTGGTGCCGTGGTTCGCCGACGAGTGGTCGGTGGACGCGGTGCTCACGGCCGTCGACCACCGGCCGGACGGGTCGTGGCAGGGCAGGCCGCGTGGGCGTGACCAGGAGGCGCACGAGTTCCTGCGGGCGCGGCTGCGGGCGTGGTCCGGTGGTGGCGGGCAGCGGGCGAAGCCGCCGGTGCCGGGCGTGCCGTTCGGGCGGTGGTGGCGGGTGAACCGGCGCAACGCCCGGCTGTACGAGCCGCGCGAGACCGTGCCGCTCGGGCGGGTGGGCCAGGAGGCGCGCGAGGAGTCGCTGGCGCGGGCCCGTGCCCACCTCAGCGATCCGGTGGAGCGGTCGCGGGCGAAGGCCGAGCGCTGGCGGGAGGCGTTGGACTCGCTACTCGTGCCGGGCAAGGCGGCGCCGACGTTCGAGGACTCGCGGCGGCTGCTGGTCGACCGGGTCGTGCCGCGGACGGTGTGCGCGCACTGCGGGTCGGGGCAGGTGATGATCCGCCGCGCGGCGTGACGCGGCCGGGGAGAGTGAGGTGAGGTAGCGCCACCACGGCGCCGGGTGGGCCTTGGCGGCCGAGACTTCCTTCGGCATGCCCGGAATCCGGCTGTTCCGGTGGACCCGGCCGCGGACTTGCCGTCGAGCGGGGCGGTGATTTGTGCTGCCCTGCGCGGAAAGCCGCCCGCGACGGTCACGGGATGGCGGCCGTCCGGGTGGGACGAGTCTGCCATCCCACGAGGACTGAAGCACGTCCGGGGTGGCCGAAGAACAGCGACGGGTGGTCGCCGCGCCGGACCGACCGGCCTTCCGACGCTGGTCCCGGGGTTGAGGAGTGGCCGTTCGTGGTACCCGACCAGCGTCTTCACGGCGACTGGAGGGTGCGGCGATGGCTCGGGCGATCTGGAGTGGGGCGGTCAGCTTCGGGCTGGTCACGATCCCGGTGGCGCTGTTCGGCGCCACCCACGACCACACCGTGCACTTCAACCAGTTCGAGCGCGGGACGTCCGACCGGATCCGCTACCAGCGGGTGAACGAGCGCACGGGGGACGAGGTCGAGTACTCCGACGTCGTGAAGGGCCACGACGTCGGCGGCGGCGAGTACGTCGTCGTCGAGCAGGAGGAACTGGACGACATCGCGCCCGGTCGGTCGCGGACGATCGACATCGACACGTTCGTGGACCTCGACGAGATCGACCCCGTGTACTTCCAGAAGAGCTACTGGCTGGGTCCGGCGAAGTCCGAGTACGCCCGCCCGTACCGCCTGCTGGTGCGGGCGATGGCGAAGACCGGCAAGGCGGGCATCGCCTCGTTCGTCATGCGCGGCAAGCAGTACCTGACCGCCATCCACGCCGACGGCGACCTGCTGGCGCTGGAGACCCTCTACTTCGCCGACGAGATCCGCGATCCGGCGGACGTCCTCGACGAACTCCCGACCGGCGACCGCGCCAAGCCCAAGGAGGTCGCGATGGCGACCGCCCTCATCGAGTCCATGAGCGGTCCGTGGAAGCCCGAGGAGTACCGCGACACCTACACCGCCAAGGTGGAGAAGCTGATGCGCGCCAAGAAGGCGGGCAAGAAGACCGTGTCCGCCGAGGAGCCGCCGGACGCCACCGAGGTCGTGGACCTCATGGAAGCCCTGCGCCGCAGCGTCGAGGGCACCCGCAAGAAGCCCGCCGACCTCTCCGACCTGTCCAAGAAGGACCTGGACGCGCGGGCGAAGGAACTCGGCGTCACCGGCCGTTCCAAGATGAAGCGCGCCGACCTGGAGGAGGCCGTGCGCAAGGCCTCCTGACCACAGCTTCCCACCACAGGGTCCCGAGGTCGCCCTTGACCACCATCCATCACCCCACGACCATGAGAGCGCTCCCACGCGGGGGGTGCCGGTCGCCGGAGATCAGGAGCGTCAGGTGCGCGCCGCAGAACCACGGGTGAGCGTTCGCAACCACGACATGCCGTACGACCGAACCACGACAGCCGCGACCACCATCGCCCTGTCACGTTGAGACACTCGCGCGGGTGCCCGCCGCCGCACCGGCGACCACCCGCGCGAGCCTCACCCGTACGAGCACGACAACCGGGAACAGCGACC
>DATMCA010001496.1:0-6761 GCA_035559015.1 Umezawaea sp.
AACTACTGGTGCCCCACCTGTCAGCCAGAGTAGGGCGGACCCTGCACCATCTCGGCGAAGCCGGGGAACGCGACCGCCGCCGCGGCGACCACCTCGGCGGCGGTCTTGCGCGGGGTGTCCGACCACTCCTCGGCCACGGCCGTGAAAGCGGCGTCCGGCTTCGACGCCTGGTCCGGGTACTCGACGGCCTCCATCGGGCCGGAACCGTCGGCGAGCAGCCACAGGAAGTCGCCGATGTTCGCGGCCACGACGCCCGCCTCGCCCTCGGAGCCGAAGAACACGACGGCTCCCTTCCACAGCCCGGCGTACCCACCGGTGCCGTCGCTGCCGAACATCCGGAACTCGGCGGGGTCCAGCTCCGCCTCGGTCCACAGGCGCAGCCAGTGCGCCGTCTCCTCGGGTGACTCGAACTCGTCGTAGGGCTCGAAGTCGACGCCCTCGCCGTCGCGGTAGTCGAACTCGACCGCCAGCGCGGCGGCGAGGGCGGGCGGGAACTCTCTATCACTCATCCGAGTGATGATGGACTAGAAGTCGAAGCCGCCGTCGAACCCACCGCCGTCGAACCCGCCCGCGTCGAACCCGTCGCTGCCCGCGTCGAACCCGCCGGAGTCACCACCCGAGTCGCCACCCGCGTCACCGCCGTCGGCGCCCGCGCCGTCCTGGTAGCCGTCCGCGTAGGCGGCGTTCATGTCGCCGCCCGAGTACCCGTGCATGCCGGAGAACATCGCGTCGAACAGCAGGAACGAGCCGACGCCCCACGCGCCGGCGACGAGCGCGGGCTTCCACCACGGCTCGCTGTACCAGCCCTGCGGCACCGGACGACCCGCGACGACACCGCCGGGGTAGTAGTGCGGCGTGCGGGAACCGGGCTTCGGGGAAGCCGCGTACTCGTGGCCCTCGACGGTCACGTCGCGGTCCTCGGACACCTGGCCCGCGCGGCTCTGGCCGGTGAGGTCCGGCAGCTCCGGACCGGGGTCCATGTCCATGGCGACGCGCGCGGCCCGCACGTAGTACAGGCCCTCCATGGCGGTCTGCGTGACCTGCCTGGCCTGCTCCTTCGTCTGCGCCTGCTCCATCTGCGAGCCCGCGGCGGTGAAGCGCTCGGACGCGTCGGCCATGGCCTGCCGGGACGCGGTGTCGGTGCCGGACAGGTTCATCACCTGCCCGCCGAGCCGTTCGACCCAGCGCCGGGCTTCGGACTTGGCGTCCTCCAGCTCTCGGCGTTTGGTGTCCGCACTGGATTTCACCAGGTAGAGGACACCACCGAGGATCACAAGGACGATCGCGAGCAACACGACTGTGCCCACCGGTGCCTCCTGAGGTAGATATCCGCACAACGAGGACCCGCCGTCGTCGGTTCCCTCAGAACAGCTCGGGGCAGTGCGGGTCGCGGTCGCCGAGGAACGCGCGGGAGAGCGCGTCGACGGCGCCCGGCGCCAGTTCCCGCAGGTACTGGGCCCTGGCCAGGGTCGAGAGCCGGGTACCGCCGAGGAACGCGGCCCCGAGCGCGCTGACGTCGAGCGCCACGTCCGGCTCGTCGGTGACACGACGCACAGTCGCCTCGCCCTTCTCGACGGTGAACCGCCAGCGGTCGGCGTTCCACGGGCACCTGCTGTCGGCCACGTCGAGCACGACGTCCACATCGGACGGATAGGTCCGGGTCACCAGCGCCCGGTCGAGGTCCACCAGCCGCACCCACAGCGAGTCCGCGACGCGCCGCGTGGCCAGCGGCGGGTTGGCGAGCAGGTGCCACAGGGGGTCGTCCGACGCGGTGTCGTGGTGCACCTCCGCCACGAGGTCGAGGTCGAGCAGGTAGCGGTGGAGCGCGGCGTGCGCCCGGTCGTCCTCGGCCACGAGTTCGCGGACGGTCACCTCGTCACCCGGCCCGCGGTCGCTCCACCCGTTCTTGATCCGGTAGACCGCGTACCCCCTGGGGTGCAGGGCGTACCGGTAGGCGCTCAGCCCGCCGCGGTGGTGGTCCTCGTCCGCGAGGTGGTGCGCCCACGTGGCCCCCGTGCGGCTCAGGAACCCGGTCCGGGTCGGCGCGACGCGCTCGTAGACGGCCCGCATCGCCGACATGGCCTCGGCGCGCGGCACGTCGCAGACCCAGGTCGTCGCCGACGTCGACACCGGGGCGGAACTCCGCGCCCCTCGGTACCCGGAGCGCGGCGTGCTGCGCGGCCACGCCGTAGCCGTAGCGGCCGTAGATCGAGGCTTCGGACGCCCACAGCACCGCGAACGGCTCCCGGCCCCCGTCGTGCAGGCCGTGCAGCTGGGCGCGCATGAGGTCGCTCATCACCCCCTGCCTGCGGTGGCCCGGTTTCACGCCGACCCCGGTCACCGCCGCGACGGGCCGCGTCCTCCCACCGGGCACGGTGATGTCCCTGGTCAGCACGGCCGCGCTGCCGATCAGCTCGCCGTCGCTGAACACGCCGTGAACCCGGTTCAGGTCGTACAGCGCTCTCATCCGGTCGGCGTCCGATTCGATCGGGTCGAAGTTGGACGCCGTGGCGACCAGGTCGGCGAACGACCTGTACTCCTCTTCACCCAATGTCCGAATCGCGAAGTTCATGCCGCAAGTCGTACCGCGTTCCGCCGAGAAACGCGATGATCAAGATCACTGGTGGTGACCTCAGAACACCTCAGGGCAATGGGGGACGACCTCGCCGAGGAGAGCGTGCGACAGAACGCGCACCGCGCCGGGCGTCCGTTCCCGCACGTATTGGGCCTTGGCGAGGGTGGCCAACCGGGTGCCGCCGAGGAACGCCGCCCCGAGCGCGCTGATGTCGAGCGCCACGTCCGGCTCGTCGGTGACCCGCCGCACACCCGCCTCACCCTCCTTCACGGTGAACCGCCAGCGGTCCGCGTTCCACGGGCAGAGGTCGTCGGCCACGTCGAGCACGACGTCCACATCGGACAGGTAGCCGCGGCCGGTGAGCGCCCGGTCGAGGTCGACCAGCCGGACCCACAGCGAGTCCCGGTCGGAACGCCTGGCCAGCCTGGGGTTCTGCAACAGATGGAGCACCGGGTCGTCCGAGCCGGTGAAGTACCGCAGCTCGGCGACCAGGTCCACGTCGAGCAGGTACCGGTACAGCGCCGCGTACGCCCGGTCGTCCTCGGCCGCCAGTTCGCGGACGTTCAGCTCGTGCTGCGGACCGCGGTCGCCCCACTCGTGCTTGATCCGGTACACCGCGTACCCCCTGGGGTGCAGGGCGAACCGGTACTTGCTCAGCCCGCCGCGGTGCTGCTCGTCGTCCGCGAGGTGGTACTCCCACTCCGCCGCGCCGCGACTCAGGTAGCCCGGACGGTTCAGCGCGACCCGGTCGTAGAGGGCCTTCATCGCGGGCATGGCCTCGGCACGCGGTGCCTCGCACACCCGCTCGGCACCCACGTCGACCCCGCGGTGGAACGCCGCGCCCTTCGGCAGGCGCAGGTCGGTGAACTGCGCGGTCAACCCGTAGCCGTACCGGCCGTAGATGGACCCCTCCGACGCCCACAGCGCCGCGACCGGCTCCAACCCCTCGTCGTGCAGGCCGTGCAGTTGGGCGCGCATGAGGCTGGTCAGCACTCCGCGCCTCCGGTGACCGGGTTTCACGCCGACCGACGTGATCGCGGCGGTCGGCTGGGGAACCGCGCCGGGCACGGCCATGGTCCTGGCGAGCACACCCGCGCTGCCGATCAGCTCACCGTCCTCGAAGACCCCGTGCACCCGCCCCATGTCGAAGAGCGGGCGTTCGAACGCGTCGTCCGAAGGAGCCGGGTCGCTCAGGAACGCCGCCGCGACCAGGTCGCTGAACGACTGGTACTCGTCCTCGCCGAGCGTGCGGATCGTCAGGCCCATTCCCGAAGTCATACGCCCGTCGATCCACGTCCGCGACGGATTTTCCGCCGCCGGGTCTGGTCAGCCGGGGGGACGCTCGGCGAAACTGCCCCCGTGGACCCCCACGCGCCGGCCGCTGAACCGGCGCCGCGCGACCGGGCAGAGGAGATCCCCATGAAGGGACCCGCGTGGAGGGTGATCCTGCGGTGCTTGGCGACGTTCACGTTCGGCGTGCTGCTGGTGCTGTTGGCGATCGAGTTCGGCGAGGAGCTGTGGAGGATGGTGGAGCGCTGACGGTGGCGAGCCGCCTCCCCGTTGGCGCACAAGGGTTTCGTGGTCGACGCCGCCGGCCGGTCAGTCCGCCGGGCGGACGAGGCAGAACTCGTTGCCCTCCGGGTCGAGCATCACCTGGAACGAACCGGACTCGTCCACGACGAGGTCCCCTACCCTGGTCGCGCCCAGCTCCTCACAACGGGCCGCGGCGGCCGCGATGTCGTCGACGTCGACGTCCAGGTGCAGCCGGTTCTTCACCGCCTTGCCCTCCGGCACGGGCTGGAACGACATCCGGGGTGACTCGGGAGGCTCCACGTGCGACCAGCCCAGCGCCCGGTCGACCGGCGCGCCGCCGAGCAGCGCCGCCCAGAAGCGGACGAGCCGTGCGGGGTCGCGGCTGTCCACCACGATCTGCTGCAGGCGTGCGCGCATGCCGGAACTCTAGGACAGCGGTTCGAAGAACACCTTGTACAGCCGGTAGACGGAGTCCTCGGAACCGCAGTTCCGGACCGCCAGGGCGTTCTGGCCGGGGCGCAGCACCGACGCGGGGATGTCGAACCGCTCCAGCTCACGGGTCCGCGTGCCCGGCAGGCCCTCCCGCGTCCACACGAGGGTGCCGTTGGCCTCCATCCGGATCTCCACCGGCCGCCGCGCCTTCGCCCGCGGCGAGCCGACCAGCGTGACCCGGCCCAGTTGCGTGCCCGCCGAGCAGCAGAAGCCGATCACCGCCTCACCGCCCGCGCGGATCACCCAGTGGTCACCGCGGAACAGCGCGCCGGACGACGTCGTGAGCAGTGCGGCGCTCCCGCTGCCCGAGGGTGCCCCGGAGCGGAAATCGACAAGAACCTGCTGCACCCTGGAACCCTCCGATCGACAGTGACACACACTGCACCCAACGTGACGGAGGAATGCCAGGCAGAACGACCGGCAGAACTCGCGGGCCACCGCTGGTAGGAGCCTTGTGCGTGCCGTCTCGTTCGGTGGATTCCCTTGTCCCGCAAGGAAATAACTCGGCCAACCGGTCGACGCCGATGTCCGCCGTTCAGACGTTGGTGGCCAAACCGACATGTTCGCCGACGTTCTCGGCGGCGGCCGCGGCCAGCACCGAGCCCAGCAGGCCGGGGAAGCGCGCCTCGACGTCGTCGCGGCGCAGGCGGACGAAGCACCGCGTGCCCTCCTCGCGCGTCCTGGTCAGCCCGGCCGCGCGCAGGGTCTTCAGGTGGTGGCTCAACGTCGACTTCGCTACCGGCGCCCGCAGTTCGCCCCAGCCGCGCTCCACGCCGTCGGACAGCACCCGGACGAGCCCGAGCCGGATGGGGTCGCTCAGGGCTCCCAAGACCTCGATGAGCTTCATCCGGTCGGTCTCGGGGTGCTCCTGCGGCCGCTTCACCAGATCCAGGCTACGCAGTTCGACCGGAGGCGAACATCGCTCACCCCGGTGAGATCGGTCCTACGCGGGGCCGTTGACCTGGTCGGACAGGCCGATCAGCAGGGCCAGCCGGTCGAGTTGGTGGTCGAAGGGCGCCGCGTGGTCGTGCACACCGCCGACGAACTGCCCGAAGAGCTCGAAGCTGATCAACCCGAACAGCGCGGTCCACGCCAGGATCGTGCGCGCCAGCAGGTCGTCGTCGGCCTGGACGCCGAGCCCTTCGCGGATGCCGGCCATGATCTCCACCCGCCAGGGCGCACTCGCCTTCGCCGCAACGGGCCTGCGGCAGGCGCCATCACCACCGCAGCAGACGTCCGACACTCATCCCTGCCCAGGTTGAGCGCCGTCCCGTTCGCCGCGGGCTTCACCCACTTCATCCCCAGTTCTTCACCACGGCCCCGTTCCGCACCGCCCACGGCGTCCTGATCGCCGCCGGCTGCGCTTGGCTGGCCTCAGAACTGTGGCGCAGCCCCAAAACCACCTGATCCAGGCCACACCCCCATCCCGGACCCGTCCATCCGTCCACCTGCCAGCGCGACCATCGCAGCCACTGCGCCCGCTCGACTACCCGCTCTTACCTACCGCCACCCGCCCCCAGGTCACTCGCGCTCAACGCCACTCGCCAGCGCCGGTGCTCACCCTCGCTCCGCCGCCCTGAGCGCCGCCACCAGGAACGCGTCCCGCCGCCGCTCCATCGTCCCGACATCCAGGTCCTCCCGCCCCTGCTCGTGCATGTTGGGCAACCACATCCCCAGGTCCGGCGGCGTGCACAACGCGGCGACAACGTCCCAGTACGCCACGTCCCGCGCCTCCACCCCAGCTTCCCGCTCCCACCCTTCGAGCACGAACCCGGCAGCCCCCGCCCCGTAAAGCATCTCCGCATCACACCTCAACGACCCCAGATCAATCCCAGGGTCACCAACACCAGCCGCGTCCCAATCCACGAAGCCGCTCAACGCGCCACCCACCCACATCGCGTTGCCCTGCCACAAATCCCCGTGCACCAGTCCCACCACCCCGGACGACACCCCCCGACGTGCCACCAACTCTTCAGCCTCATCCCACACCCCACCCACCCCAGCCGCTCGCCTCAACTCAGCGAAATCCACGTCCCCAATCGACCGCACCCGCCGAGGCAACCCGTCAAAATCCCCAACGACCTTCCCCACCCGAGCCGCCCCAGCCCCCACTTCCCGCAACCTCCCAACCCGAGGCTCGACCGGAATCCGACTACTACCA
>DATMCA010001497.1:0-7735 GCA_035559015.1 Umezawaea sp.
AGGCCGGCGAGTACTTCGAGATCGAGGAGGGCCGGGAGGGCCAGTACCGGCACATGCTGTTCGTCACCCAGGTGCGCGAGCGGTACCGCGAGCTGCTGACGTCGATCACCCACGTCGACGGCTCCGCGAGGGTCCAGGTGGTCGAGCAGGAGTCCGCTCCGCGCTTCCACGCGCTGATCCGCCGGTTCGGCGACGACCACGGCACCCCCGTGCTGCTCAACACCTCCTTCAACCTGCGGGGCCAGCCGATCGTGCGCACGCCGCTCGAAGCCGTCGCCACCTACGCCCGGTCCACGATCGACGCCCTGGCGATCGGGGACTGGCTGGTCGTCCGCGAGCCCGCGGCCGGGGGCTCGGATGACTGAGCGGCCCGACAGCACGGCGGACGGCCTGCGCGAGGCCGTCGCGGGGATCTGGTGCGCCATGCTCGGCGTCGACCACGTCAGCCCCGAGGACGACTTCTTCGAGGCGGGTGGCGACTCCGGGCTGGCGGTGGAGACCGCGATCAGCCTGCGCGCGTTGACCGGCACCGATCTCGATCTCGACCTCGTCTACCAGTTCCCGGAGTTCGGCCTGCTCCTGTCGTTCCTGACCGATCCCCGGCCCGTGGGGCAGGAGCGTCCGCTCACCCCCGCCGAGGAGCGGCTGTGGTTCGCCGAACGGCTCCACCCCGGCTCGCCGCTTTACCACATCGCCGCGCTGTACCGGATTCCCGGACGGATCGACGTGCCGAGGCTGCGCACCGCGCTGGACGCGCTGGTCGCCCGGCACGACGGCCTGCGCCGGGGCTTCGAGGCGCCGGGCCGCGCGGTCACGTCGGCCCGCGCGACCGTCTCGTGCCGCTGGCTGGACGCGTTCGGCCTGCCGGAGAGCACCGTGCGGGACCTGATCGACGAGCACGCCCGCCTGCCGTTCGACCTGGCCGACCCGCCACTGCTGCGCGCGCTGGCCGTCGACCGCGGCGACGAGGACGACCTGCTGCTGCTCACCGTGCACCACCTGGTGTGCGACGGCGCCTCGCTCGCGATCCTGGAGGACGACCTCGGCAGGCTGTACTCCGGTGCCGAGGTGGAGCCCCGGACCGACGCGGTCGCCGAGACGGCGTCCCGGCTGTTCGACCAGGACGAGTCCCGCGCCTACTGGCGGCGCACGCTCGCCGGAGCCCCTCGCGGCATCGCGCTGCCGCACGACCTGCCGCGAACGGCCTCGCCGGGCAGCGCGGGCGCCGTGCACGCGCTGGACTGCCCCGAGGACCTGGTGGCGGGCATGGACGACCTCGCCGCGCGGGAACGGCTCAGCCCGTTCATGAACTGGATCGTCGCCTACGTGGCGGGCCTCGTGGCGTTGACCGGTGAGCGTGACGTGGTGATCGGCATCGCCGCCTCCTCGCGGACGCCGGAGCAGCGCGGCGAGATCGGGATGTTCGTCGACCCGGTGCCGCTGCGGCTGCTCCTCCCGGACGGCATCACCACCAGGGACCTGGCCCGCAAGGTCCGGCGCGCGACCGCCGAGGCGCTGGCCCACCGGGGCGTGCCCTTCCAGACGATCGTCGAGGACCTCGGTCCCGGCGGCGACCCCGCCCGCGCGCCGCTCGTGCAGGCCGGTCTGACCTACCTCGACGCGGCGGACAGCGCGCTGCGGCTGGACGGGCTGGTGGCGCACCGCGAGCTGCTGCCGACGGGCACGGCCAAGTACGAACTGCTGTGGTCGGTGACCCGGCTGCAAGATCGCACGATCACCGAGTTCGAGTACCTCACCGGGTTGTTCTCCGCGGAGAAGGCCTCGGACGTCCACATCGGACTGATCGACGCCGCACGGGCCGCGTTCGCCCGTCCGGACGCGCCGCTGCGCCTGCCGGGCCGTCCGCCCACGGCCGCCACGTCCCACAACGACCCGGAACGCGCCTCGACCGGTGCCCGGCGGCCCATCCCGGAGCTGGTCCGGCTGCGCGCCGCGCAACGCCCGGACGCGCCGGCCTTGCGGCACCAGGGCGTCGAACTCACGTACCGGCAGCTCGACGAACGGGCGGTCGCCATCGCCACCGGACTGCGGTCCGAGGGCCTGCGCCGGGGTGGCGTCGTCGCGGTCCCGCTGCCGCGCGGGATCGACTCGGTGTGCGCGTACCTGGGGATCTTCTACGCGGGCTGCGCCTACCTCCCGCTCGACCCCGACCAGCCGCCGGACCGCCTGCGTACCGCGCTGCTGGGGGTCGCCGACGCGGTGCTCGTCACCGGGTCGCACCCGTCGCTGCCGCCGGAGGTGCCCGTCCTCGACCTGGAGGAGCTGCTCGCCGGCGCCCGCCGCGGTGCCGACCCCGAGGTTCCCGTGCGGGTCGTCGGCGAGGACCCCGCCTACCTGATCTCCACCTCCGGCTCGACCGGGCGGCCCAAGACCGTCGTCGTCCCGCACCGCGGGATCAGCCGTCTGGTGCCCGACGCCGAGGGGATCGTCTACCACTCCGACGACCGGGTCGCCCACCTCTGCAACCCGGCGTTCGACGCGTCCGTCCTGGAGCTGTGGGGCGCGCTGGGCTCCGGCGCGGTCCTGGTGGTGGGGGACAAGCAGGACGCCCTGTCACCGGCCAGGCTGGGCGCGTTCCTCGACGAGGAGCGCATCAGCGTCCTGGGCCTGCCCACCGCGCTGCTCCACACGGTGATCGACTTCGCCCCGGACGCCATGCGCGGGGTCCGGCTGCTGATCTTCGGCGGGGAGAAGGCCGACGAGCAGCGCCTCGCGCGGCTGATGGCGCACCAGCCGCCGGCGCGGGTCGTGAACGTCTACGGCCCCACCGAGAACACCACGGTCAGCACCCTCCAGCGGGTCACCCCCGCCGACCTCGACCCCGGCCCGCTGTCGATCGGCCGGGCCGTCTCCGGCTCGACCGCCTACGCGCTGGGCCTCCACGGCGAACCGGTGGCGCCCGGCGTCGAAGGCGAGCTGTACGTCGGGGGAGAGGGCCTGGCCCTGGGATACCACGGCAACCCCGCCCTCACGGCGGCCTCGTTCGTGCCCGACCCGTTCGGCGTCGCGGGCGGCCGGCTCTACCGCACCGGTGACCGGGTGCGGCCGCTGCCCGACGGGACCTTCCTGTTCGTCGGCCGCACGGACGACCAGGTCAAGGTCCGCGGCTTCCGGGTGGAGCTCGGCGAGATCGAGCTGGCGCTGCGCTCCCTGCCGGGTGTCACCGACGCGGTCGTGTTCGCCCGCGCCACGGCCGACAGCACCGAACTGCTGGCCTGCGTCACCGGCGGCGCGGACCTGGCCGACCCCGCCGGGATCGTGGACGACCTGCGCACGCGCCTGCCGGAGTACATGGTCCCGGCCGTCGTCGTGACGGATCGCCTGCCGCTCAACGCGAACGGCAAGGTGGACCGCGCGGCGCTGCTCGCGTCCCTGCCCGACGACGTCTCCGTGCCGAGCGGGTCGTCCACCGGGGACGCACCGGTGGACGACCCGCTCGCCGAGGCCGTCACGGCGCTCTGGTGCGAGTCCCTCGGCACGGCCCACGCCCGTCCGGACGACAGCTTCGTCGCACTGGGCGGTCACTCCATCAAGGCGCTGAAGCTGCTCGCCCGCGTGGACGAGTCCTTCGGCGTGGTGGTGGACCTCGCCGACTTCCTGGCCGAGCCCACCCTGCGAGCACTCGTCACCGCGGTCTCGCGGGACACCGAGAACGCGCCCACCAGCTGACCCCGTTCCACCACCAGCGAGGAGAACCACCATGACCGAGTCGTCGAGCACCACCGCGCCGGAGTACGACGTCGTCGCCAACGACGAGGAGCAGTACTCGATCTGGGCCGTCGGCCGGGCCGTTCCGGCCGGGTGGCGCACCGTCGGTGTGAGCGGCACCCGCGAGGAGTGCCTGGAGCACATCGAAGAGGTGTGGACCGACATGCGCCCGAAGAGCCTCCGCCTGGCCATGGGCGAGCGCTGACCCACCATCCGGGCAGGCCCGCCGCCTGCCCACCGCGCCCGCGGCACCAAGGGGAATTCTCATGTGGACGCTTTTGCGCACCAACCCGCGCTTCCGCAGGCTCTTCGTCTGCGGGGTGGTGACGAGCTTCGGCGAGACCGCCGTCTACCTCTCGCTCGCCATCTGGGTGAAGGACCTGACCGGGTCCAACGCCGCCGCGGGCGCGGTCTTCCTGGCCATCACGGTGCCGGGCCTGTTCGCGCCGCTGCTCGGCCACCTCGTCGACCGGGTCAGCCGGAAGCGGCTGATGGTCGGCATGTACACCGGTATGGCCGTGCTGTTCCTCGCGCTGCTGGCGGTGCGGGGCGTCGAGCAGGTGTGGATCATCTACGTGGTCACCTTCTGCTACGGCGTGCTCTCCGCGAGCCCGGCGTCCCCGGCGCTGCTGAAGGACGTCCTGCCCTCCGCCGACGCGGCGGCGGCCCGGTCTCTGATCATCGCCGTCAGCCAGGGCGTGCGCATCGTGTCCCCGGCGCTCGGCGCGGCGGCGTACGTCGCCTTCGGCGGGCGCTCGCTGGCCGTGCTCGGCACGGGGACGTTCGTGGTCGCCGTCCTGCTGCTGATCTCCATCAAGGTCGTGGAATCCGAGCCCGAGCCCGCGGGGGAG
Organism: Umezawaea sp.; assembly: GCA_035559015.1. Classification (GTDB taxonomy): domain Bacteria; phylum Actinomycetota; class Actinomycetes; order Mycobacteriales; family Pseudonocardiaceae; genus Umezawaea. Next base: position 4,581 of record DATMCA010001497.1, read on the forward strand.
CGGTTCTTCACCTCCGTCGTCGCCGGGTTCCGCTTCATCCGCGGCGTGCCGCTCCTGCTCCGCCTCGCGCTCACGACGTTGGCGTTCATGACCGTCGTCGGCCTGCTGGAGACCGCGATCTTCGCGGCGAACCAGGGGCTCGGGCAGCAGGCCGCGTTCCTCGGCGTGATCACCTCGTTCCAGGGCGGCGGTTCCGTCCTCGGCGGGCTGGTCGCGGGCACGGCGGTGAAGCGGTGGGGCGAGGTCAAGGGCACCGGCGCGGGCTACGTGCTGATCGCCGCGGGCCTGGGGCTCTGCCTGCTGCCGGGTGTCCCGTTCTTCCTGGTGGGGGTCGTCCTGTTCGGACTCGGCCTGCCGTTCGTGATGGTCGCGCTGGGCACCGCCCTGCACCTGTACACGCCGTCGCGCATGCAGGGGCGGGCCAACGCGGCGGTCAGCAGCGTCACCGACGCCGTCCAGTCGGCGTCCATCGCCGCGGGCGCCGTGCTCATCGGGGTGCTCGGCTACCAGGTCATGTACGTGGTCATGACCGCAGCCGCGGTGCTGTGCGCCGTCTCGCTGTTCGTGGCGCGCGTTCCCGTTCCCGAGGTCGAGAAGTCGATCGCCGACGTGGACGACAACGACAAGCCGGATGTCGACGCGGAGATCAGCAAGTAGCCGAGAGGAGGAATCCCGTGCACCCCATCGTTTCCCGCGGAACGGACCGGCGGGCAGGCGGCTGGATCGTCGGCCCGCCGAGCCCGCACGCGCCCGCCGTCCGGCTGTTCTGCCTGCCGTACGTGGGCGGCGCCGCCTCGGTCTACGAGTCGTGGCGCGGCGCCCTGGGCGGGGACGTTGAGGTCTGCCCCGTCGAACTGCCGGGCCACCAGACCCGGTTGCGGGAGAAGGCCTTCAGCGACCTCGACGCCCTCGTGAACGCCCTGGCCTCGGCGATCACCGACGAGTTGGACGTGCCGTACGCGCTGTTCGGCCACAGCCTGGGGTCGCTCGTCGCGTTCGAGCTGGCACGGGAACTCCGCCGCCGCGGTGCGGACGAGCCGCGGGCGCTGTTCGTCTCCGGTGGCCCGGCCCCACGGCTCGCCCGCGAGCACCCGCCGGTGCACGACGCGTCCGACGCCGAGGTGGTCGCCAGGCTGCGGCTGCTCGGCGGGCTGCCCGACGAGGTCCTCGCGGAACCGGGGCTGCTGCGGCGCTTCCTGCCGACGATCCGGGCGGACTTCGCGGTGTTCGAGACCTACGCGTTCACCCCCGAACGGCCGCTCTCCTGCCCGGTGGTGGCGTTCACCGGCAGTGAGGACACCGACGTCCCGGCCGCTCGGGTGGAGCCCTGGTCGGTGGAGAGCACCGGCCGGTTCGAGCACCACGTCCTGCCCGGCGGCCACTTCTTCGTCCACACGGCGCGCACGGCGCTGCTGAACCTGGTGCGCGGCGAGCTGGCCGCCCCCGCGCACCTCCGCGACCGGGACGGCCGTCGAGTTGTCGACCAGTGAAGAGCTTTCGCCGTTGAGGAGCCACACCGATGCCGGAGTACTCGATCGCCATCTCCCCGGAAGTCCCTCCGGGCATGGAGGAGGAGTTCGCGAAGCGCGTCTACTACGCCGCGTCCGAGATCCACGGGTTCACCCTCGTGCACGGGCGGGGCGGTGAGGTGCGCGGGATCGAGATCTCCACGGCCGTCGAGGTCGACCCGTCCGAGATCGGGCGCAAGCTGAACCTGGTGGTGGGGCGGGACGTGCTGCCCCAGGGCGGCGTCGAGGAGAACCTCGCCGTGTGGCAGTCGATGGCGATGCCGCGCGCCGCGCGGATCGGGTTCGCCGACCTGGAGGCGCACGGGCTCGTGACCCGCATGGGCGACGGGGCGTACGCGGCGAGCGGGGTGCTCGCCACCCTGCTGTACAAGATCGACCACCGGGTGCGCACGCTGGCGCTGGAGGGCTTCGGCGCGGTCGACAACCACTACCCGGCCCTGATCCCCACGACCGTGCTGCACCGGGCCGGGTACTTCGACTCGTTCCCGCAGTTCCTGATGACCGTGGGCCGCTTCCACTCCGACGCCGACGTCTACCAGGGGTTCGCGGCCGAGTTCGAGGCGGCGGGGGACAAGGCGTCGTTCATGGACGGCCGGACCGAGCACATCGGGTACTGCCTGTCGCCCACCGTCTGCTACCACTCCTACCACCAGCTCGCCGGGCGGCAGGTGCCCGAGGAGGGCGCGGTCCTGACGGCCACCGGCAAGATCTTCCGGTTCGAGTCGCGCTACCACCGCACGCTGGAACGCCTGTGGGACTTCACCATGCGGGAGGTCGTCTTCTTCGGCAGCCGCAAGGTGGTGACCGACCTGCGGCAGAGCCTGGTCACGGCGGTCTGCGCGCTGGTCGACGACCTCCGGCTCGCGGGCCACGTGGAGATCGCGAACGACCCGTTCTTCACCAACGGCGCCGACGCCAAGCGGGCGATGGTCCAGCGGGCGCTGAGGATGAAGTACGAGCTCCAGATGCCGGTGGCCGACGGCCGCACCATCTCCGTGGGCTCGTTCAACCTGCACGGCACGAAGTTCGGCGAGGCCTTCGACATCACGACGCCCGGCGGGTCACCCGCGTACTCGGGCTGCATCGGCATCGGGCTGGAGCGGATCGCCTACGCCTTCCTGTGCCGCCACGGGATCGACCCGTCCGGCTGGCCCGAGTTCTGAAGCACGCGACCCACTCCCCCTGGAGGACAACGACATGGTCCACGCAGAGTCCCGGAGAGCGCCCACGTCCACGCGGACGGCGGGGCTCGCGGGGAACAGCCTGACCGAGCTCTTCGTCATGGCCCGCAAGAGCGGCGCCATCGACCTGGCGGTCGGCACCCCCGGCTTCCCCGCGACCTCCGAGGGCCTCATCGACGGCGCCACGCGGGCCATGCGCGCCGGGCGCAACCAGTACGAGCACCCGGCTGGCGACCTGGAGCTTCGGCGGCGGATCGCCGACATGCTCGGCGACGGCGCCGATCCCGAGCGGGAGATCACCGTCACCGCCGGCGCGACCGAGGCCCTGTACATCGCCCTGCTGTCCACCCTGGACCCCGGTGACGAGGTCGTGCTGTTCTCGCCTGGCTACGAGCAGCTCGCCGCGTCGGCCGCGCTGGTCGGGGCCCGGCTCCGGTTCGTGCGG
>DATMCA010001498.1:0-6029 GCA_035559015.1 Umezawaea sp.
ACGGCCGGACCCCGGCCTCGTGCGGCAGGAACGCCGTGACCGTCCGGTGCTGCAACCTCGACTGGACGTCGAGGGAGCTGGCGTGGGCGGCGACCACGGACTGGCGGATGTCGTGGACGAGTGCGGCGACGGCGCGGTCGAGCTCGACGGGGTCGACCGCCGTGCGCGGCAGGGGGTTCGGCGCACGGACGGGCGAGGGGGGCGTTCCCCTCGGGCTCGACTCGGCGCCGTCGCCGCCGAGCACCCACCTACCGGGGTCGAACGGCTCGCCGACGAAGTCCAGCAGGTCCAGTTCGCCGAAGTGGACGGGGCGGGTGTCTCGGTCCACGGTCATGGCAGCTCCTCGTTCGTCTGGGCGCCGGTCGGCTCGCGCACGCCGGCGGTGGTGCTGGTCACCGGCTGTCGCGCCACGCGCTGACCGCGTCGACGAACTTCGCGGCCATGTCCGCGGTGCCGATCACCGACACCTCGGAGAGCCGCGCGAGCACCGTGCCGACGCGGTCGCAGGCGGTCACGTTCACCGTGGTCGACGTGGCCGTCGACCTCAGTTCCTCCGCGACCACGACGAACGGCTCGTCGTCGGGCAGCGGGGCGAAGACCTCGACGCGGTCGACACCCAGCGGGAGTCCGGCGTTGCCGGTGCGCCACGACCCGAGCACGGCGCCGCCCTGCAACAGCAGGTCGGTCAGCACGGGGCTGTAGCGCGCGCCGGCGAACGCGCCCGCGGCGACGGGTTCGTCGGGCAGCCTGCACTCCAGGACCAACCTGCCCTCGGATCGCTCCAGGACGCGGCGGAGCCCCTGGAGGGCGGGTCCGTGGAAGATGGTTCCCTCGGCGTACCAGGCCAGCGCGTCCTCGACGCCGACGCCCAGCGGGTGGTCGCGCCAGCCCGGCATCGTCCTGGCGGACGGCACGTCGGCGGAGAGCACGAAGGTGCCCGCGTAGTGCGAGGGCGCCAGGGCGTCGCCGGTGACCGCGCCGCGCAGCCCGGCCCTGACCACCAGCCTGCCGCCCTCGACCTCGGCGGGACCGGTCTCCACCACGTACTCCTGCGCGTGGTCGCCGTCGAACACGATGCCCCGGTGGACCTCGAAGCTGCGGCACTCCACCACGTGCAGGCCGGGGTGGGCCCGTTCCAGGACGTTCACCAGCCAGCCGAGCCCGAAGGTCGCGGGCATCACGGGGTGCGCGCCGATGCGGTGCGCCTTGATGACCTCGGTGTGCTCGATCCCCGACAGCTCGCGGCGGATCACCGCCGCCAGGGCCGGAGCCGGTGTCGGGGTGCCGGTCAGCGCGGAGGGCGAACCGGCGATCAACCGGGTCTCCCCGGCGCGTCCCGCCGTGAACCGCTCCACGAACAGCCGCGCGCCGGCGTCGACGCCGAGCAGTTCGACTCCCCTGGCCTCGAACAGGGCCCGCAGGTCGGCGCCGACCATGCCGCCGTCCCAGGCGCACCAGTCGATCGCCGTCACGAACCGGTCCGGCCGCTCCCGCTTCATGCTCGCCGCGACCCGGCACAGGGCCTCGTTGGCCGCGGCGTAGTCGGCCTGGCCGGTGTTGCCCAGCAGGCCGGCGACCGAGGTGAACAGCACGACGTGCCGCAGGGGTGCCCCGTCGAGGGCGTCGAGCGCGGAACGCAGACCGGTCAGCTTCGGGGTCAGCACGCTCCGGACGTTGGCCGGGGTCTTGTCCTGGAGCAGCGCGTCGGACAGGGCGCCCGCGCCGTGCACGAGCACGGTGGCCCGCGCGGCGCAGGACGACAGCGCTTCGCGCACCGCGTCCGGGTCGCCGACGTCCACGCTGTGGTACGTCACCGTCGAGCCGGCTTCGGCCACCGCGGCCAGCGTCGCGCGGACCTCGCGCTGCGCGAGCACCGCCCGCACGGCGGCGCCGAACTCCCGCGGGCGCAAGGGGGACGCGCCGTTCTCGGCACCCGCCGCGGCCAGCGCGCCGGACAGCGCGTCGTCGGCGACGCCGTCGGCCCACCGCGGTTCGGCCCCGAGTTCGGTCCGTCCCAGCAGCACGAACTCCGCGCCGCTGCGAGCGGCCAGCTCCCGCACGCACGCCGCGGTCACACCGCGCGCGCCGCCGGTGACCACCACGACGTCGGCGGCTCCGACGGTGAGGTCGGTCGAGCCCTCGTACGGAGCGGTGGGCGGGCTCCAGGAGGTGGGACCGTACGGCGCGGGCCGGAGCGACCAGCGCGTGAGGTCCACGTCGACGCCCACCTCCAGCGCGTCCCGTGCGGCGTCGTGCAGTTCCGACAGCAGGACGTCCGCGGCGGCCTCGGCGCGGAGTTCGGGATCGATGTCCACCGCGCGGCAGAACAGCTCCGGCCGCTCGCGCGCCAGCGTCTTCGTCACTCCCCCGACGCCGCCGACCACGGCCTCGGCGGGCGGGCGGGTGCCGCGCAGGCCGAGCCCGCCGTCGAGCCGCGTCACGGTCACGAAGGCCGCGCGCGTGCCGGACCGGGCGGTGGCCGACAGCGGGGCGACGGAGTACCCGGCGATCGCCACGGCGTCGGCGAGCAGGTCCACGCCGTCGTCCCAGTGCGCGCCGCCCTCGAACACGGTCAGGCACAGGTCGAGCGGCGCGGCGGAGGAGAGCGCGGCCGCGAGCAGGTCCCCGGTCTCCTCGGCGGTGTCCGGTCCGGCGGGCAGCTTCGTGCGGTGCACGGTCCAGCCGTGCCCGACGAGCGCGACCTCGAACGCGTCCGCGTCGGTGGTCCCGCGTTCCACCAGGAGCGCGACGGGCGCTTCCCGGAACGCACCCGGCAGGCGGTCGACGGCGGGCAGCGGCACGAGGTCGACCGGTGCGAGTCCGGCGGGCGCGGCCACGACGGGCGCGACGACGGCGGGCGCCAGGACCTCCGTCGGTTCCACCGGCAGGATCGGAGCCGGCGCAACGACGGCGGTGGTGTTCTCGGCCGTCATCAGGAAGTCGACGATGTCGTCCAGCGTGCGCATCTCGCCGAGCCGTTCCGGGCCCAGCACCGGCAGGCCGGGGATCCGCGCCTGCACGGCGTCCAGGATCTGCACCCGCTTGATCGAGTCGACCCCGAGGTCGGCTTCGAGGTCCATGGTGGTGTCGATCATCGAGGCGGGGTACCCGGTGCGCTCGGCCACGATGGTCACGAGGACCTCGCGGGCCGAGTCCGACGTCGGACCGGTGGGTTCGACGGGCACGACGGGCACGGCGGGCGTGACCGGCGGGGGCTGCGCGGTCTGCTGCGGAGGCGGGGAAACCGATGCGGGGACCGGGAAGTCGATCCACTCCACCGGCGCCACGGGCGCGGGATCCGTCGTCAGGGGCGGCAGGAGCGCGACGTCGCCGCCCAGCGCCGTGAGGCCGGCCAGCACCTCGTTCGCCCGCACGTGGGTGCGGCCGATGCCGATGCTCTGCTCCTTCACCAGTTCGACCGCCCGCAGCAGCAGTCCGACGTCACCGCCGTCGACCGTCTGCTGCCGCAGGGCGGCGGCGAGGTCCTCGGTGATCCTCAGCTGGCCGTCGAGGTACCGCTCGTGCAGGGCCAGGTGCTGCTGGAGCACGTCGGGCTCCGCGGCGACCAGGTGGACGGGCGGGTGCGCGCCGTTCCCGTCGCGCGCGGCGACGGGCACCGCGACGGTGCTCACCCCGGCCGCGGCCGGGAGGCCGGCGCCTGTCGTGGACACGACGAAGCCGTCCTCGACGGCGGCTCGGTACGCGGCTTTGCGTTCGTCCGACACGTATTCCGCCCCGTTCAGCATGATGGTCATGGAGCCCGTCGCGCGCGGCTCCGGTGCCGGCGCGTCGTGGCGGTTGATCCCGGTGATGTGCAGGCCGAGGACGGCCAGCCGCACGGCGGCCAGCTTCAGCGTCGCGTCGCCGTCGCCGAGCGGGCCGCCGTCGGTGGGGATCGCCACGACCTCGGCGTCGGGCAGGACGGCGCGGACCAGCTGGGTCAGCACCTGCTTGGGGCCGAACTCCACGAACACGGTGCAGCCGTCGGCGCGCATCGCGCGCAGGCCGTCCATGAAGTCGACGGGGCGCAGCAGCTGGTCGACGAGGACGCGCTGGTTGGCCTCCACGTCGGACCCGTAGTGCGCGCCCGCGGTGTTGGCGTGGACCGGCGCGGAGGGCTCGACGATCCGGGTGTCCAGCACCGCCGGGCGGAACAGGTCGACCGCGTGCGCGACGTGCGCGGTGTGGAACGCGGCCGACACCGGGAGCTGCCGGGCCCGCAGCCCGCGGCGTCCGCACTCCGCCACGAAGGCCGCCACGGCCTCGGTTCCGCCTCCGACGACGACCTGGTCCGGCGCGTTGTCGTTGCACAGCTGGACGTCGGCGAAGTCCGCGAGCAGCGCGGTGATCTCCTCGCGTCCGGCCTGGACCGCGGCCATCGTGCCGCGGTCGACGTCCGTCTCGCCCTCCGGCGGGGCCATCGCCTCGCCCCTGGCGCACGCCAGGCGGAAGAACGCGTCGTCGTCGATCGACCCGGCCGCCCACAGCGCCGTCAGCTCGCCGAAGCTGTGGCCGAGGAAACCCGAGCAGGTCAGGCCCAGGTCGCGCAGGTAGCGGAACTGCCCCACCGACAGCGCGCCGATCGCGGGCTGGGCGTACTCGGTCCGGTGCAGCGCGGACTCCTGCCGCCTGCGGACCTCGGCGTCGAACACCGGGTGGGGGTAGACGACGTCGGCGAGCGAGGTGGAACCCGCCCCGAACACGGCGTTGACGTCGTCGAACGCGCCCGCCACGACCGGGTTGTTGAGCGCGGCGTCCAACCCCATCTCCAGGTACTGGCTGCCCTGCCCGGCGAACAGCGCGCCGACCCGCACACCGGTGGCGGCCGAGCGCCGGTAGAAGACACCGGAGGGGTGCGACCACTGATCGGCGTCGGGGTTGTCCGCCAGTTGGCGCACCGCCAACTCGCGCAGTCGGGCCTCGGTCTCCTCGTCCACCGCGACGAACCCGAGCCTGGCGTGGCCCTCGGGCACGGGACCGCCGTCCGCGCCGGGTGCGCCGTCGCGCAGCAGCTCGGCCAGCGCGGAGGGGTCCGGCGCGTGCCACAGGTGGGCGCGTGCCGTGCGGTGCAGCACCGGCGTGCCCTCCCTGGTCGACCGGTGCTCCTCCAGGACGACGTGGAAGTTGGTGCCGCCGAACCCCATCGCCGAGGCGGCGGCCCTGCGCACGGGTCGGTTCGGGTCCTTGATCCACGGCCGCGTGCTGGTGTTGAGGTAGACCGGCGAATCCGGTCCCGCGATCGCCGAGTTGGGCCGCTCCACGTTGATGGTGGGCGGAAGCGTCTTCTGGTACAGGCTCAGCGCGAGCTTCATGAGGCTCGCGGCGCCCGCGGCGCCCTTGGTGTGGCCGATCTGGGACTTCACGCTGCCGATGGCGGCGTACTGGTGGTCGTCGCTCGCCTCGCGCAGCACGGACGTGAGCGCCTGCAACTCGGTGCGGTCGCCGACCGCGGTTCCGGTCGCGTGGGCCTCGAAGAGCTGCACGGAGGCGGGAGAGCAGTCGGCGTCGGCGTAAGCGCGCCGGAGCGCCAGGACCTGGCCCTCGGCCCTGGGGGCGTAGATGCTCTTCGCCCGGCCGTCGCTGGAGGAGCCGACGCCGCGGATCACCGCGTAGACCCGGTCGTCGGCACGTCGGGCGTCGGAAAGCCTTTTCAGGACGACGATCCCGGTGCCCTCGCCGATGAGCAGCCCGTCGGCCGAGCGGTCGAACGGCCGGATCCGCCCCGACCCGCTCATCGCGCCGAGCCGGTCGAACACGCTCCACAGCGTCGGGTCGTGCGCGTGGTGCACGCCGCCGACGAGCACCGCGTCGCACCGTCCGCGCGCCAGTGCGGCGACCGCGTGGTCGATCGAGACGAGAGACGACGCGCACGCGGCGTCGACCGTGTAGCTCGGCCCCATCAGGTCGAGCTTGTTCGCGATCCGCCCGACGACGATGTTCGGGATCAGCCCCGGCACCGTCTCGGCGCCGATGTCCGGGAGCGCGGCCTTGAGCTCCTCGCGGAGGATCTCGAGCTGGCGGTCGGTGTA
>DATMCA010001499.1:0-3224 GCA_035559015.1 Umezawaea sp.
GTCCACCCCGTGTCGCCAAGCTCTCACCACCGCGCGCCCCGGCCACCCCTCGGATATGCTGCGCGGTTGTAACCGATTTCGAGGTGTAGGCCCACTGTCGTTCCGGCAGCCCGAATCGTTACGCGATCATGAGCAGGACCACCCATTGGAGGGTGATTCCAGGTTTCGCGGCTGTTAAGGTCGCGTCAACACGCGGGCCACCGTCGTCCCGTGCCCAGAGACCGCGTTTCGGTCTGAGCACGAGGACATCGTTCTGCTACAGGACGACGAAGGAGGTCTGCGCTGTGATCTTCTCCGCCATCCCGGCCCCCCAGGGGCTCTACGACCCCACTGCGGAGCGTGACGCTTGCGGTGTGGCGATGGTGGCCGACATCGCTGGTCGGCGGTCGCACGGGATCGTGAACGACGCTTTGACCGCGTTGGCGAACCTGGAGCACCGGGGCGCTGCCGGCGCTGAGCCGACCAGCGGTGACGGTGCGGGCATCCTGCTCCAGTTGCCGGACGCGTTCCTGCGGGCGGTGGTCGACTTCGAGTTGCCCGCCAGGGACACCTACGCCGCCGGGATCGCGTTCCTGCCACTCGACCCGGACGACCGGGCGAAGGCCGTGGCGCTGGCCGAGCGGATCGCCGTCGAAGAAGGCCTCGCCGTGCTGGGGTGGCGGGACGTGCCGGTCGACCCCGAGGCGGCCGACGTCGGTCCGACCGCGTTGTCCGTGGTGCCGCACTTCGCGATGCTGTTCGTGACCGCCTCCGACGACACGGTCCTCAAGGGCGTCGAGCTGGACCGGCTGACGTACTGCCTGCGCAAGCGCGTCGAGCGGGAGACCGCCGTGGCGAACGTGGGCACGTACTTCCCCTCGCTGTCGGCCCGCACGCTCGTCTACAAGGGCATGTTGACGACCGGGCAGCTGCCCGCGTTCTTCCCGGACCTGCACGACGAGCGGCTCGCCTCGGCGATCGCGCTGGTGCACTCGCGCTTCTCGACCAACACGTTCCCGTCGTGGCCGCTCGCGCACCCGTTCCGGTACGTGGCCCACAACGGTGAGATCAACACCGTGCGCGGCAACCGGAACCGGATGCGCGCCCGTGAGGCGCTGCTCCGGTCCGACCTGATCCCCGGCGACCTGACCAGGCTGTTCCCGATCTGCGACCCCGAGGGTTCGGACTCGGCGTCGATGGACGAGGTCCTGGAGCTGCTGCACCTGGGCGGTCGGTCGCTGCCGCACGCGGTGATGATGATGATCCCCGAGGCCTGGGAGAACCACGCCTCGATGAACCCCGCGCAGCGGGCGTTCTACCAGTTCCACGCCAGCCTGATGGAGCCGTGGGACGGGCCCGCGTGCGTCACGTTCACCGACGGCACGCTGGTCGGGGCGGTCCTGGACCGCAACGGCCTGCGCCCCGCCCGCTGGTGGCAGACGGCCGACGGCCGCGTGGTGCTGGCCAGCGAGACCGGTGTGCTGGACGTGCCGCCGAGCCAGGTCGTGGCCAAGGGCCGCCTCCAGCCGGGCCGGATGTTCCTGGTGGACACCGAGGCCGGGCGGATCGTCGACGACGCGGAGATCAAGGCCGGGCTGGCCGACGACCACCCGTACGGCGAGTGGCTGCACGCCGGGCTGCTCCAGCTCGACGACCTCGCCGACCGCGAGCACGTGGTGCAGAGCCACGAGTCGGTCGTGCGCCGCCAGCTCACCTTCGGCTACACCGAGGAGGAGCTGCGGATCCTGCTCGCGCCCATGACCGTCGGGGGCATGGAACCGCTGGGTTCGATGGGCACCGACACCCCGGTCGCCGCGCTGTCGAAGCGCTCGCGACTGCTCTACGACTACTTCGTGCAGAACTTCGCGCAGGTCACGAACCCGCCGCTGGACGCGATCCGCGAGGAGATCGTCACGTCGGTGTCGCGCGTGATGGGCCCGGAGCAGAACCTGCTGGACCCGTCACCGGTGTCCTGTCGGCACATCCAGCTCGACTACCCGGTGATCGACAACGACGAGCTGGCCAAGCTCATCCACATCAACGACGACGGTGACCTGCCGGGCTTCGCCTGCACGGTCCTGTCGGGGCTCTACGAGGTCGACGGCGGCGGCGAAGCGCTGGCCGCGGCGATCGAGCGGATGCGTCGCGAGGCGTCGGAGGCCATCGCGAACGGCGCTCGAACGCTGGTCCTGTCCGACCGCGACTCGGACCACCGGATGGCGCCGATCCCGTCGCTGCTGCTGGTCTCCGCGGTGCACCACCACCTGGTGCGCACCAAGGAGCGCCTGCGGGTCGCGCTGGTCGTCGAGACCGGTGACGCCCGCGAGGTGCACCACATCGCGGCGCTGCTGAGCTACGGCGCCGCGGCGATCAACCCGTACCTCGCGTTCGAGACGATCGAGGACCTGGTCAACCAGGGCGCGATCACCGGCATCGAGCCGCGCAGGGCCGTGCGGCAGTACGTGTCCGCGCTGGTCAAGGGCGTCTTGAAGATCATGTCCAAGATGGGCATCTCGACGGTCGGCGCGTATACGGCCGCGCAGGTGTTCGAGGCCATGGGCCTCTCGCACGACGTGCTGAACGAGTACTTCACCGGCACCGTGTCCAAGCTCGGCGGCGTCGGCCTCGACGTGCTCGCCGAGGAGGTCGCGATCCGGCACCGCCGGGCGTTCCCGGACAACCCGACCGACCGCTCGCACCGGCGGCTGGAGGTCGGCGGCGAGTACAGCTACCGCCGCGAGGGCGAGCTGCACCTGTTCACGCCGGAGACGGTGTTCCTGCTCCAACACGCGACGAAGACCCGCAAGGCCGACGTGTACCGCCAGTACACGGAAGAGGTCGAGCGCCTCGCCCGCGAGGGCGGCACGCTGCGCGGTCTGTTCGAGCTGCTGACCGAGGGCCGCCAGCCGGTGCCGATCGACGAGGTCGAGCCGGTCAGCTCCATCGTCAAGCGCTTCAACACCGGCGCCATGTCGTACGGCTCGATCTCCGCCGAGGCGCACGAGACCCTGGCCATCGCGATGAACCGGCTCGGCGGCCGGTCCAACAGCGGCGAGGGCGGCGAGGACCGCGAACGCCTGTACGACCCCGAGCGGCGCTCGGCGGTCAAGCAGGTCGCGTCCGGCCGGTTCGGCGTGACCAGCGAGTACCTGGTCAACGGCACGGACATCCAGATCAAGATGGCGCAGGGCGCGAAGCCCGGCGAGGGCGGGCAGCTGCCCGGCTACAAGGTGTACCCGTGGATC
>DATMCA010001500.1:0-3635 GCA_035559015.1 Umezawaea sp.
GATGGAGGTTGTCGCCGGGGTGTGGCACCCGGCCGGGACGATTCCGTGGACCGAGTACATCGCCCAGTACGTGCCGTGGCCCGTCCAGCTCATCGCCTACGTGACCCTCGCCGTGTGGCTGCCGTTCCACTTCTGGCGGGCGGACGACAAGCGCAAGGCCGCGTACCGGCAGGGCCGAGCTGATGCCATCGCGGAGATCTCCGCCGCTGGTGCGCAGCAGCCCCGGGCCAGCCAGTCGCTGCTGCTGCCGCACGAGAACATCTAGCCGGTGGCCGCCGACGCCCTCGCCGCGCTCAGGATCTGGGCGTTGGAGGTTGAGCTGGCCGGGGAGACCTTCGCGGTTCCTGCCCGGCCAGCCGCCGACTGGTTCCTGGCCATCCTCGACGAGGAGGCCGTGCTTCCCCTTGTCCCGGGGATGATGGGGGCCGACGCCGACAACCGGATCGGCGAGCTTCTGCTGGACGAGGTCATCGACACCGACCTGCTGGTCACCCGGTCCCGGGAGTTGCTGACGGCAGCGGCCGGGCGGCCCTGGTGGGAGGCGGACCGGCTGATCCGGTCGTCGGCGGCGTCGTGGCACATCATCGGCGGGGAGCTGACCCGGCTCGGAGTCGACCTGGACAAGGTGAGCCTCGCCGCCGCCCTGAACGCCATCTACGTGATCTGCGTGCGCACCATGGACGACAAGGAGCGCAACAAGTTCGACATCGACCTGCGTCTGCCCCCGATCGGGGTGGAGGGAGTCACGACGGAGGAGATGTACGACCAGAAGGCTGCCGAGGCGGCGTTTGCGGCCCTGATGGGTCAGGCCGCGCCTCCTGAACCCGTAAGATCCTGATCCATGGCAGGGACTCTGGGGCGCGCGTTTGTCGAGGTCTTCGCGGACCTCAAGAACTTCACGCCCGGCCTGCGGCAGAAGATCAAGGCGGCCCTGGACGAGCAGACCAAGGGCCTCAAGTTCGACGAGCTGGACAAGTCGGCTGAGACGGCTGGCGAGCACGCCGCCGACGAGGTCGGCAAGGGCGTGGACCGCAAGCTCGGCCCGAACATGCAGAAGTCCGGCCGCCAGGGCGGCATCAATCTCGGCAAGGGGCTCAGTGCGGGCCTGTCCTTCGCCACCGCCGCGTTCCTGCCTGCCTTGATCGCCCTCGGCCTGGAAGTGGTCGCCGCGCTGGCCCCGGCCGCCGTGGCCCTCGGGGCGACGATCCCGGCCGCGATCACCGTGATGGTCGGCTCCCTTGTGGCGCTGAAGCTGGCCACCAAGGGCGTCGGGGATGCGCTGAAGTACGCCTTCGATCCGTCCAAGGCGGCCCAGTTCGACGAAGCGATGAAGAAGCTGTCGCCGAGCGCGCGGGAATTCGTCCGGGAGATCCAAAAGCTGCACCCCGCGTTCCACCAGCTCCAGCAGGACGTGCAGCAGGTCTTCTTCAACCAGCTCGAAGGGTCGCTGACCTACACCGCGCGGAGCCTGCTGCCGGTGCTGCACAAGGGCCTGGTCGGCCTGTCGGTGGACATCGGCAAGATCGGCTCCAACCTGATCACCGCGTTCGGCTCGGCGCGGTCGCGTAACGAGATCGCGCAGATCTTCCAGAACGCGCACGACGCGGTGAAGCCGTTCATCCCGGCGCTGGGGCACCTGGCGGGCGCGTTCCTGTCGATCGCTGCTGCCGCCGGGCCGATGCTGACCGTTCTGTCCACGGGGCTGGCGCACGCGCTGAGCGTGTTCGCGGCGTTCATCAACCAGGCGGCAGACTCGGGGGCGCTGTCGGCGTTCTTCTCCGACGCGCTGGTCATCCTTCAGCAGCTCGGCGGCCTTCTCGGCAACGTTTTTGATCTTGTCACCACGATCATCGGCACCCTCCAGGCGCAGGGCGGCGACGCCCTCGGCTTCCTGTCCACGCTCATCGGCGACCTCGCCGCGTTCTTCGCCAGCGCGCAGGGACAGGCGGCGCTGGTCGGGCTCTTCGGCCTGCTGAACCAGGCGCTGACCACCATGCAGGCCGTGCTGACCCCGCTGCTCCCGGCGCTCGGCGAACTGATCGCCTCCTTCTCGGGCGGCCTGACCGACGCGCTGAAGACCATCACCCCGTACCTGGCGTCGGCCGCCGACTGGCTCGGCAAGCACCCTGATCTGCTCAAGGCGGCTGCGGCGGCGTGGCTGGTGTACAAGTCAGCCCTCGTCGCCGTCGCGGTCTACGAAGCGATCGTGGACGCCCTGAACCCGGTCGGCTGGATCGTCCTGGCCATCGCCGCCATCGCCGCCGGGGCGTACCTGATCTACAAGAACTGGGGCGCGGTCACGCACGCCCTGTCCGTCGCCTGGGACGCCATCAAGAGCTTCTTCACCGGCATCTGGCACTGGATCCAGGACGTCGGCGCGGCGATCGGGAACTGGTTCACCGTCACCCTGCCCGGCTGGTTCGCGGCACTGCCCGGCCGGATCTGGGCGGCGATCTCCGCCATCCCGGGCCTGCTGTACAAGGCGTTCCTCGACGCGCTGCACCTCGCAGGCGAGGCCGTCGGCATCGGCATCGGCCTGATCATCGCCGCGTTCATCAAGATCCCGCAGTTGATCTGGGACGCCCTGATCGGCCTCGCCGGGCTGCTGGTCAGCCTCTGGCACATCGTGCAGGCCGCCTGGGACGCGGCCGTGCGCGCGGGCGTCAACGCGGTCATCTACGTCTTCACCGTGCTCCCCGGGAAGATCGCCTCGTTCGTGCAGCGGCTGCCCGGCATCATCGGCGGGGCGTTCCGCGACGCCTGGAACTGGGCCAAGCGGGAGGTCTCCGACGGGGCCAACGCGATCGTCGCGTTCATTCAGCGGCTGCCCGGCCGGATCTCCGGCTTCATGCGCAACGTCGGGCACGACATCCTCGGCGGGCTGCGGTCCGGCATCAACTCGGTCATCTCCGGCTTCAACTCCGGCATCGACAAGGTCGCGGGGCTCGTGCACATCGGGCTGCCGCACATCCCGCTGCTCGCCACCGGCGGCCTGGTCAACGCGCCCACCCTCGCGGTTGTCGGCGAGGCCGGGCCCGAGGCGGTCATCCCCATGTCCGACCCGGCGCGGGCGGCGGCCGTCGCCAAGCAGACCGGCCTGCTCGACATCCTCGGGAGCAAGATGAGCAACGCCGGAACCACGCTGGTCCGGGTCTACCTGGGCACCCGGGAGATCACCGATATCCTCGGCACTGTCGTCGACAAGAAGCTCAGCGACCAGGCCAACGAGCTGGCGTACGGGACGAGGTGAGCAGTGCCCACCCTTACGGCCACCGCCGACAACGCGAAGTCGCAGGTGCGGCTCGACCTGGACTTCTCCGACATCGACGCCCCCTACGCGCTCGTGCAGCGCGTCGACCCGATCACCGGGGCGACCACCACCGTGCGCGGCCACGGCGGGTCGGTGACCGCGCTGGGCATCGCCTACGCCCCGATGTACGCGGGCTACAAGGCGGTCCTCTACGACACCGAGATGCCGCTGGACTCCAGCTTCTACTACACGGCGACCGCCCCCGTAGCCACGCTGAACGTCAACACCACGTTCGCTGACGGCTTCACCGACCCGTGGTACCCGGCCAGCACCGGCATCACCATCCGGCTCACCACCGACACGGCCGGGAAGAACTACCTCAGCT
>DATMCA010001501.1:0-2925 GCA_035559015.1 Umezawaea sp.
AGCTTCTCGGGACGGCGCGCGCGGAACGATCCCCCCAGCAGGCCTCCCGGTGGTCGAGCACGGGCCCGTTCCGGTGGTCGAGCGGATGCCATTGACCGGCGGGGCGACGGCGTGCTACCCCGCCGGGAACGTCAGCTGTACAGCGGTCCTCGCAGCTCGCGCTCGGAGGCCCGCTTGATCAACCGGGCGCTGGCCTCGGCGAGCGCCCTGGTCGAGAACGTGTCGATCCGGTGCCGCACGACGCCGTCGGGGAACGTGACCAGGACGTCGACCGCCCAGCGGCCGTACTCCGGCTCGGCGGCGGTGTCCACGGAGATCGGGCGCTTGTCGCTCATCGGCCCACCCCGTCCCTCAGCGGGGCCAGGTAGTCGCGCTCGACGATGGTGACGACCTCGTCCACGGCCGTGACCACGGACGGGCTGAGGTCCGCGCCCATCGCCACGTTCTCCGCCTCGACGAGGAACACGGTGATGTCGTCGGGACAGGCGTCCGCGAGCGCCCAGCGGGCGAACGCCACGGCGTGGTCCCAGCGGAACGAGCGCGTGTGGAGCCCTTGCAGGGGCGGCAGGTCGTCCAGCATCGCGGTGGGCACCCGGTAGACCGTTCCCGGTGTCGTCCCGACGGCCCCGGCGTCGACGATCACCACCCGGTCGGCCTCGCGCATCCGGAACGCGAGGTCCGTGCCCGCCGTCCCGCCGTCCACGAGCCGCGCGCCGTCGGGGACGCCCCGTGCCCACAGGTGGCGGACCAGCGCCGGGCCCACCCCGTCGTCACCTCGCATCGGGTTCCCGCAACCCACCACCAGGACGTCGCAGCCGGGTCCTGAGGTTCGTCCGGTCGGGCGGGGAGTTCGCCGGACCGGTGGCGCGGTCACGGGCCGACCGTTGCAGCCACGTGGGCCTCCTGTACCAAAGTGCTCGCCGATTGTGCGCAAGCTCACATAGTAGGGAGGTTGACGCAAGCGACCTAGCCTCCAGGAGGTGACGCTCGTTATCACGCACAGTGCATTCGAGCCTCGCTCGCCCACCCGGAATGGTCTCGACGGGTGACGCACCCCGCCGTTCGTGCTCGCCGTCAGCGGACCAGCGCGCCCGCCCGTTCCTCGGTGCGGGAGTGCAGCTCCCGGACCGCCTCCACGAACTCGTGCCCCCAGAGCTGGTGCGCGCACCACTCGGCGTTGGCCTTCAGGTAGCCGACCTCGCTGGTGATCGTGCACCGGAACGCCGCGGGCTCGCCGCGGTGGCGCCGCACGTACCGCGCGATCCGGTGCAGGGCGTCCAGCACCGACAGCACCACCACGGCGGGGTCGCCGTCGCGCAGCGCCGCGTCGTCCAGGCGGGCGGGCAGACCGCCACCGCGGACCGCCTCCACCCGGCCGGGGCAACCGGGCCCGTCCACCGGTCCGGCGGTGCAGATGGCGACGGCGTGCCCGCGGATCGCGTCGAGCCGCTCGCCGGTCCGGACGACGCAGCACGGACAGGCCCAGCGCAGCGGACTGCTCGTTCCGCCGCAGGCGCGGCACACGGTGGTCGGCAAGGGAGGCCTCCGCGGGGTTTGGAAGAGTGTTGTCCCTATGACGGTCCGGAGTGCCCGAGGGGTTGCCTCCGCCGGTGATCGAATAGCGGGAGCACGCGGATCCTGACGATCGGCATGCTCGGCGGGATGAGCCGGGAGAGCAGCGCGGAGAACTACCGGCTGGCGAACGAGCTGGTCAGGGAACGGCTCGGCGGCCTGCACTCGGCCAGGTGCGTGCTGCACTCCGTCGACTTCGCCGAGATCGAGGAGTTCCAGGTGAACGGCCGCTGGGACGAGGCGGGCGTCGTGCCGGCCGACGCCGCGCGCGGCCCGCAAGCGGCGGGCGCGGACCTGCTCCTGCTGTGCACCAACACGATGCACAAGGTCGCCGACCGGATCGAGGAGGCCGTGGAAGTCCCGCTCCTGCACCTGGCGGACGCGACCGCCGAAGCGGTGCGGCGGGCGGGCCTGGACAGCATCGGCCTGCTGGGCACGGCGTTCACCATGGAGCAGTCGTTCTACCGGGACCGGTTGGCGCGTGATCGTGCCGGAGGAGGCCGACCGCGCGTTCGTGCACCGGGTGATCTACGGCGAGCTGTGCGTCGGGGTCGTGCGCGAGCCGTCCCGCGAGGGCTACAGCGACGTCAACCGGCGGCTGGTCGCCGAGGGCGCGCAGGGCGTCGTGCTCGGGTGCACCGAGATCGAACTGCTGATCACGGCCGCCGACAGCCCCGTGCCGGTCTTCCCCACGACCCGCCTGCACGTCGAGGCGGCCGTGGAGAGGGCGCCGCGCTAGACGGTGATGCCCGCCTCGTTGAGCCAGGGCAGCGGGTTGGTCTTGATCCCGGCCGCGTTCCACACCTCGAAGTGCAGGTGCGCGCCGAACGAGACACCGTTGTTGCCGACCTCGGCGATCTGCTCGCCCGCCAGGACCCGCTGCCCCTTGGTGACGTTGAAGCGGTACATGTGGCCGTACACGGTGACGGTGCCGTCGGCGTGCTCGACCCTCACCCAGAGCCCGAACCCGCTGGCGGGACCGGCCTCGATCACGACGCCGTCGGCGGCCGCGTAGATCGGGGTGCCGACGGGCGCGGCGATGTCGAGGCCGTAGTGCATGGCGCCATCGCGGTAGCCGAACCCTGAGGTGAACGAGCCGTGAGCCGGGGCGACGCGCTTGGGACGACGCGCCTCAGCCTCCTCGGCCTCCCGCTCCTCGGTGATGCGCTGGCTCTTGACGAGCTTGCCCGCCTCGGCCGACGGGTCGACCTGCCGCGCGACCTGGAGGATCTGCGGGGCCGCCGGGGCACTGCCCCCGATGCCGAAGGCCGCGGCGTTGTCGGACGCCTTGGTCGAGTTCGCGAGCGGGGTCACTTCGTCGGTGCTCGCGCCGTCGACCGCCTGGAGCGTCTG
>DATMCA010001502.1:0-2426 GCA_035559015.1 Umezawaea sp.
TCATGCACTATGCGTTCGATCTGTGGATGGTCCGGAATCATCCGGACTGCCCGTTCGAGCGCTTCGCTGATGATGGTGTGCCCCGAACGCTGAAGGAGGATCGATGTAGAAGGCGATACCGACCGAAGCGGTGCTGCACGAGAGATGAAGGAGCCGGGCCGGGTGGTCTGGTGGCCCTTCGCGGTCGCCCTGCAGGGGGAGGCCGCAAACCACCGCGAGGTGCGCCGGTCAAGAGCCGGGGTGCTGAGCGTCGCGGAAAAGGCGCGCTGTCAGCGCGTCAGGTGTGGATCACGAAGGCGAGCGAGAGCGAACCACCGTTGAAGTGTCGAAAGCGTATCGGTGACATTCGAAACCGGGGTCGAGTCGTTGCCCTGGGAGCAGCCTGGCGGGAGCCTGCTGACTGGCCAGGCGGGTGTCCGGCATGGATGGCGGCGCGAGCGTGATCTGGGCTCTCGTGCGGAACGGGGGAACCTGTCGCCCCGATTGGGCGGCCGGCCAGTGGAGCGGTCCTGTCCTGCGGCTGGTCGTCTGGAGCGAGAACCCCAAGCAGCTGATCTGCGAGGGGGAGAGTAGCGACGCGGGGCACAGGGGCGGACCGTCTCGTAGTAGCGGTGAAGGCCCTGTAATGGGGCTGGAGCGAAGGGGACGGGTCGTCCGGGCTGGCTATCAGGTCAACCGCGGGGACGTGGGATGAGCCCGGTGAGCGAGCCGAAGCCGAAGCCGTTTGAGATCTCCAGATCGGCCGTTTGGGAGGCCTATCGGAGGGTCAAGGCGAACAAGGGCGCGGCCGGCGTGGATGAGCAGTCGATTCAGGAGTTCGAGGGGGACCTGCACGGGAACCTCTACAAGCTCTGGAATCGGCTGTCGTCGGGAAGCTACTTCCCGCCGCCGGTGCGCGCGGTGGAGATACCGAAGAAGGACGGCTCCTCTAGGACGCTAGGGGTGCCGACCGTGGCGGATCGGATCGCCCAGGTGGTCGTGCGCTCATATCTGGAGCCCTCCGTGGGGCCGGTGTTCCACCCGGATTCCTACGGGTATCGGCCGGGGCGTTCCGCTCACGACGCGCTGAGGGTCTGTCGGGAACGCTGCTGGCGCAACGACTGGGTGCTCGATCTCGACATCCGGAAGTTCTTCGACACCGTTCCGTGGGACCTCACACTCAAGGCGGTAGCCCACCACACCGACCAGCGGTGGATCCTGCTCTACGTGGAGCGGTGGCTCAAAGCCCCGCTGCAGCGCGAGGATGGGACGCTGGTCGAGCGCGATCGCGGCACCCCTCAGGGGTCGGCGATCTCACCCCTGCTCGC
The DNA here is from genome assembly GCA_035559015.1 of Umezawaea sp. Lineage (GTDB taxonomy): Bacteria > Actinomycetota > Actinomycetes > Mycobacteriales > Pseudonocardiaceae > Umezawaea. The sequence continues at coordinate 1,308 of DATMCA010001502.1, forward strand.
CAACATGGTCATGCACTGGGCGTTTGATGCGTGGATGGCGCGGGAGCTCCCGCACGTCCCGTTTGAGCGCTACTGCGACGACATCATCGTCCACGCCCGAAGCGAGCGGCAGGCCCTGCACGTGCGGGCCATAATCGCGGCGCGGCTGGCGGAATGCGGGCTTCAGCTCAACGAGCACAAGACCTGCGTCGTGTATTGCAAGGACGACGACCGGCGCGGCTCCCATGAGCAGACGTCGTTTGACTTCTTGGGGTACACGTTCCGCCCGCGGCTGTCGAGGAGCAGGTTCGGCAAGCATTTCGTGAACTTCTCCCCGGCGGTCTCGAGCGAGGCGAAGACCGCGATGCGACGCGAGATGCGCCGCTGGCGGCTGCACCTTCGCCCGGACAAGACCCTCGCGGACCTGGCGCGCATGTTCAACATCGTGCTCCAGGGCTGGATCAACTACTACGGGCGCTTCTACAAGTCCATGTTGTATCCGGTCTTCCGCCACCTCAACGAGATCCTCGCGAGGTGGGCGACGCGGAAATACAAGCGGTTGCGCCGCCACCGGAGCCGGGCGCGCAGATTCCTGGCCGGCGTCGCCCGACGCCAGCCCAACCTGTTCGCCCACTGGCGCTTCGGCGTGCGCCCCGACGGCTGGACGATGGGAGCCCGGTGAGCCGAGAGGTTCACGCCGGGTTCTGCGAGCGCCGGGGGGTGAGACTCCCCCCGGCGACTCACCCCGTCGTGCATTGCACGAGCAGGCGGCAAGCCGAGTATGTGCTGGCCGCGATCGTCGCGCGGATGGAAGAGGTGGGGTTGCGGCTGCACCCTGACAAGACGAGGATCGTCTATTGCAAGGACAGCAACCGTCGGGGCAAGCACGAGCACACCTCCTTCACCTTCCTCGGGTACGCGTTCCGGCCTCGGGAGGCACGCAGCAGAGACGGCGTGACATTCACGTCGTTCCTGCCGGCGATCAGCCCTGAGGCGCTGAAGGCCAAAAGCGACCGGCTCCGTGAGATGCGGATACCGAAGCGCACCGACCTGACCCTCAACGACCTGGCGAGGTGGCTGAACCCCATCGTCGTCGGGTGGATCAACTACTACGGCCGGTACTACCGGTCGGGGGTGGAT
>DATMCA010001503.1:0-2576 GCA_035559015.1 Umezawaea sp.
GAGTGCTTCACCAGATCCCTCTGCCGGTGCCACCCCTCGTGGTAGAGGTACTGCCGCCGCCCGGCCTCATCCGTCCCCACCGCCTGGATGTGCCCGTTGACGTACGGCGAGATCCACACCTCCCGCCAGGCGGGCGGAATCGCCAACGACCTCAGCCGCTCGCGCACCCCCGGATCCGCCAGCACCTCCCCACCCGCGTCCCGGTACGAGAACCCGCGCCCGTGCCGGACCCGCCGCCACCCGGGCCCGGTCACGTCACTGCGCCGGAGTCTCATACCCGAGCCATGCCCCCGCCATCGCGAATCCAAACGCGGATCCGGGGTTGACCGCGTCCACGAACGGGTAAAGGCAGCTATGACCTCCCCGTGGACCGTTGGCGTCGAGCAGGAACTGTTCCTGGTGGACCCCGAGACCCGGCGTCCGGTTCCCCTGGCCCCCGAAGTGGTGGCTGAAGCGGGCGACGCCTACGACGTGCAGCGCGAGTTGACGCCGTTCCAGATCGAGGTGGCCACGCCCGTCTGCGAGACACCCGCCGAACTGGTCGACCAGATCCGGGCGGGCCGCGAGCACCTGGCGAAGGCGGCGAAGGCCGTCGGCTGCCTGCTCATGGCGTCGGCCATCCCGCCGCTCGGCAAGGCGGGCCCGCCGCCCGAGTCCGACGACCCCCGCTACCGGCTGATGGAGCACTCGCACCGCAAGCTCCTCGGCGGGCAGGGCGTGTGCGGGTGCCACGTGCACGTCGGCGTGCCGGACGCGGACACGGCGATCATGATCTCGAACGCGATCCGGCCGTGGCTGCCCACGCTCCTCGCGCTGACGGTGAACTCGCCCGTCATGGACACCGAGGACACCGGGTACGCGAGCTGGCGCGCGATGATCTGGTCGCGGTGGCCCGTCGGCGGCGCGCCGCCGCACTTCGAGTCGGCCGCGCACTACGAGCGGCTGGTGAAGTCGCTCATCGACTCGGGAGCGCTGCTGGACAAGGGGATGGTGTACTGGGACATCCGCCCGTCCGAGAACCACCCGACCGTGGAGGTCCGGGTCGCCGACCTGCCGCTGACCGTCAACGAGGTCGCGGTGTTCGCCGAGCTGGTCCGGGCGCTCGCGGCCACCGCCGTGGCCGATCCGCCGCGCGACGAGCCGGTCGACCCGGTGCTGGTGCGCGCCGCGGCGTGGCGGGCCGCGCGGGACGGCATCGACGGCCAGGGGGTCGACCTGCGGACCGGCGAGCTGGTGCCCGCGTTCGACCAGGCGGCGCAGCTCGTCGCGTACACGGCCGACGCACTGCGCCGAACGGGCCAGTTGTCCACTGTGGAGGAGCACCTGGCGTGGTTGCGCGCCAACGGTTCCGCGGCCACCAGGCAGCGGCGCGCGCTCAAGCACGACAGCGACCCGCGGGCGCTCGTGGACCAGCTCGTGGAGTGGACCCTGGCCTAGTGCGGTGACCGCCGACCGCACTGGGGATGACCGCCCGCCTCCGGCGGGGCTACCGTAGGTGAACTGCCGGTCCCGGCAGTCCGAACTGAGAGGAGACCGGTGTGCCCGATCCCACAGCGACGGGAGCGACCGCGCCTCAGCCCGCCGTCCTGGCTTCTGTGCGGCTGAACAGCGCCGAGCCCGGCATGGTGGTGCTGCACGTGTCCGGTGAGCTGGACACCACGAGCGCCCAGGAGCTCGCCCTGCCGCTGCAGGACCAGTTGACCGAGGCCAACAAGACCGTGGTCGTCGACCTCGGCGGCGTGCGGTTCCTCGGCTCGGCCGGACTGGAGGCGCTGGTCGTCGGCCAGCAGAGGGCGACCGAGCTCGGCATCGCGTTCGTGGTCGTCGCGTCCAGCCGCGCGGCTCTGCGGCCCATCGAGGCCACCGGCCTCGACTCCGTGTTCACCCTGGTCAGCACGGTCGAGGAAGCCTCGGCGAAGCACTCCGGCTAGACCAGCGAGCGCCTGACCGTCCGGATGGCGCAGCGCACCGCCCCCACCGTGGGCAGCGCGCTGCGCCCCGGCTCGACGACCCAGCGGGACGCGCCGGTCTCGATCCGCCGAGGCCCGTCCCAGCAGCGCACCGAGGGCGGCAGGACGTAGTGCTGCGCCGGCTCGGGCTCGGGGTTCGCCAGGAACAGCCAGCGGGACCTGTCCGCCGCCAGGATCGGCCCGAGCGGCCCCGCGAACGTGAGCTGGTGGCTCACCTCGCCCGCCCACCCGGCGGGCACCTCCACCGCGACCACGCCTTCGTCCAGCTGGAGTGCGTCAACGTGCCGTTTCCACATGCCGGGTGATCTTCAGGCCGGCACGTGTCCGGGACGTGTCGTGACGCTGCGTGGCGTGTTACGGGGTGTTTCAGTCTTGGCCGATGTCCTCGAACCACAGTTCGGGCCGGGCCGCGATGAAGTCCGTCATCAGCCCCACGCACTCCTGGTCGTCCAGGATCGTGATGCCGACGCCGTGCTCGGCGAGCCAGTCGTGGCCGCCGGAGAACGTGGTCGCCTCGCCGATCACGACGTGCGAGATGCCGAACTGGCGCACCAGGCCGCTGCAGTACCAGCAGGGCGAGAGCGTTGTGACCATGATCGTGTCGCG
>DATMCA010001504.1:0-11171 GCA_035559015.1 Umezawaea sp.
GCTGGTCCGGCTGGCGCTCGCCGGTGGCCGCCCGGTCGAGCCGGGCGTGCTGGTCGACGCGATCTGGTCCGAGGACCCGCCGTCCGGTCCGACACCCGCCCTCCAGGCCCTCGTGTCCCGGCTGCGCCGCGCCCTGGGGCCGGCCGACGCGGTCGTGAAGGTCGCGGGCGGGTACCGGCTCCTGGCCGACGTCGACGTGCCGCGCTTCGAACGGCTGACCGCCGCGGGCCGGGAACGGCTGCGCGCGGGTGACCCGGAGGCCGCCGCCGGCGCGCTCGTCGAGGCGCTGGCGCTGTGGGGCGACCACCCCGGCACCGAACCCGCGGTCGTCGCCGCGGTCGCGCCCGCGGTCGCGACCCGGTTGGCCCAGGTGTCGATCGAGGCGGTCGTGGACCTGGCCGACGCCGAGTCGTCCCTGGGGCGGGCCGAGACGGCCGCGGCCCGGTTGACCGGGTTGTTGGCCGAGCGGACGGTGCACGAGCGGGCGGCCGCGCTGCTGATGGACGTGCTCGCCGCCCAGGGGCGTCAGGCCGAGGCGCTGGCGGTCTACGAGCGGATCCGCGAGGCCCTGGCCGACGTCCTCGGCGCCGACCCCGGCACCGCCCTGCGGGAACGCCACCTGCGCCTGCTGCGTCCCGACCAGCCCGTCGCGGCAGCGGGCGTGCCGACCAGGACCCCGGCCCGACCGGTCACCCTGCCCGCGCCCCTGACCAGCTTCGTCGGCCGCGACGACGACCTGGCCCGGATCGAGGCGCTGCTCGCCGCCGGTCGACTGGTCACCGTGGTCGGTCCGGGTGGCGCGGGCAAGACGCGCCTCGCCGTGGAGGCCGCTCGTCGCCACGACGCACGGTTGGTCGACCTCGCCTCGCTCGTGGAGCCCGCCGAGGTCGGCGCCGCCGTGCTGGCCGGGATCGGGTTGCGCGGCGGCGCGATGTTCGAGGCGCGGACGCGGGCCGAGGGCGACGAGGTGGACGTCCTCGTCGACGCGCTCGGCGGTTGGCAGGGCTTGCTGCTGCTCGACAACTGCGAGCACCTGGTCGACGCGGTGGCCCACCTCGTCGCGGCGCTGCTGCCCCGTTGTCCCGGCCTGCGCGTGCTCGCGACCAGCCGGGAACCCCTCTCCGTCGACGGCGAGGCGCTGGTGCCGCTCGGCCCACTCGCACTCCCGGAGCCCGGCGACGAAGTCGACCAAGCCCGGCGCGCGGCGTCGGTGCGGCTGTTCACCGATCGGGCCGCGGCCGTGCGCCCAGGCTTCGACGTCGACGAGACCACGCTGTCCGACGTCGTGCGGGTGGTCCGCGGCCTGGACGGGATGCCGCTGGCGCTGGAACTGGCCGCGGCCCGGCTGCGGACGCTGTCGCTGCCCGATCTGGCCGACGGGCTCACCGACCGGTTCCGGCTGCTGGCCACCGGCAGCCGCGGCGCACCCGCCCGGCACCGCACGCTGCGCGCGGTCATCGCCTGGAGTTGGGAGATGCTGGGCGAGCACGAACGCACCGTCGCGGAACGGATCTCCATCCTGCCCAGCGGTGTCACGCCCGCCGCGGCCACCGCTGTCCGCTCCGGTACCACCGTGCCCGTGTCCGAGGTCCCCGAACTGCTCGCCGCCCTCGTGGACCGGTCGTTGCTGCACTTGGCGTCCGGCCGCTACCGCATGCTCGAAACCATCCGCGAGTACGGCGTCGACCGCCTGACCGACTCCGGGGCGCTCCGCACGACCCGCGACCTGGCCGCCGCCCACGTCATCGAGTTCACGGCCCGCCACGACGCCCGGCTCCGCGGGCCCGGCCAGTTGGCGGCCATGGCGGCCATCGGTGCCGAGTACGACACGGTGCTCGCCGCCCTGCGCCACCTGTGCGCGACCCACGACTCCACCCGCGCGATCACCCTCGCCCTGTCGCTGACCTGGTACTGGCAGATGTCCGGCCGCCAGCACGACGGTGCCCACTGGCTGGGCGAGGCCCTGGCGACGCCCGGCGGCGTCCCGTCACCCGAACGCGACTGCGCCCGTGCCGTCCACCTGCTCAACCGGGCGGACGTCCTGTCCGGGATCACCACCGGGGAAGCCGCCGACGACCAGGCGGAGATGCGCGACCTGGCCGACCGGCTGCTCGCGCGTCCGGAGTTGCCGAGCCACCACCGGGTGTTCGGCCCGATCCTGCTCTTCCTGCGGGACGGCGAAGCCGCGCTGGTGAACTTCCGGCGCCTGGCCGACGGCGACGACGTGTGGCTGGCCGGGCTGGCCCACATGTTCCTGGCCGAGATCGCCGAGAACGCGGGCGTCCTCGACCGGACGCGCGTCCACGTGGAGGCGTCCCTGGCCCGCTTCCGGCGGGCGGGCGACCATTGGGGCCTGGCCGCCACGCTGCCGATCCGCGCGCGGCTGAGGCGGTACGACGACCTCGACGGCGCGCTGGCCGACCTGCGCGAGGCCCGGTCGCTGGCCGACGAGTTCGGCCCGCTCAGCCTCGGCGACCAGCTCTACGGCGACCTGCGCTGGATCGACCTGCACCTGCGGCGCGGCGACGCGGACGTGGCACTCGCGATGATCGACTCGGCGCGGGAACGGGCGCTGCACGCGTCCTCCGCGGAGATGCTGGTCCTGGTCGACGCGCGGGAGGCCGACCTCCGCGTCCGGCTCGGGGACCTGGACCGCGCGGGCCACCTGCTCGACGAGGCCGAACGGGGTCCGACCGCGTTCTCCTCGGCCCACACCCGTGCCCTCGTCGAGAACGCACGGGCCGCGCTCCGCGTGGCGCGTGGCGACCTGGCCGGCGCGGACAAGGCGCTGCGGGAGGCGCACGCGGCCGCGTTGGCGACCCGTGAACTGCCGCCCCTGTCGCCGGTGGCGGTGACCGCGGCCGCGCTCGCCGAGGCCCGCGGTCTGCACCGGCAGTCGGCCTTGCTGCTCGGGGCCGCCGCCCGGCTGCGGGGCGCGCACGACCACACCGATCCCCAGGTCCGCGACCTCACCCGTCGAGGCCGGGACGCCCTGGGCGGCGAGGAGTTCGCCGCGGCCTACGCGACGGGCTGGGAGTTGGACGGGCAGGAGGCCGTGACCACGGCCGACCCCGGCCGAACCAGTCCCGCAGGTCCCCGGCGCTGAACGAGCGGTGCGCGTTGAACTCGTACTCGTCCGCGTCGCGACGCTACATCGGTTTCGTTGCCGCGCAACGGGATCGGCGTGGCGTCAGCTGGAGCTGAGCGGCCGGTGGGCGCGGGAACCGCCCGACCGGTAGCGGTAGCCGACTCCCCGGATCGCGGTGATCGGGGAGGATTCGCTCTTCCAGCCCAGTTTGCGGCGCAGCCGCAGCACGGCGAACTTCACCCGGCTCGGTGCGACGTCGCTCGGTTCGTCCCACACCGCGGCGAGCAGCTGGGTCAGGCTCAACGCCGCGCCCTCGTGGCGCACCAGCGTGTTGAGCAACCGGAACTCGGTGGCGGTCAGCTCCAGTTCGCGGCCCGCCACGGTGACCAACCGGGACCGGTGGTCGATGCGGACCAGACCGTCGTCGTAGATCTCGTCCGCGATGGGGTCGGCGCGCCCCGAGCGACGCAGCAGCGCCTGCACGCGGGCGAGCAACTCGGGCCCCGAGAAGGGCTTGGTCAGGTAGTCGTCGGCGCCCGCGCGCAGGCCGCGCACCTTGTCCGCGGTCTGGTCCAGGGCGGACAGCAGCAGGACCGGCAGGTCCGCGACGTCGCGAATCCGCTCCAACATCGACAGACCGTCCATTCCGGGCAGTCCGATGTCGAGCACCACCAGGTCAGGCTGGAACTCGTGCAACTTGTGCAGACCACTGCGGCCGTCGGGGGCTGAGCTGAACTCGTAGCCCACGCCGGTGAACAGCAGACTCAGCACCATCTCGACGTCGGGCTGGTCCTGCACCGCGAGGATCCTGACCATCTACACCTACTCATCCCGTTGTCGGAACGCACTTCTCGGGTCGCGACGCCGCACATTCCCCAATCTACGTCCAGGTGCGTCCGGGTGACTGGCCATCACCCGATCAGGGGGTTGTCGACCCACGTGAGAGCCGGGGGTCCTCACGCCGAGGTGAGAATCACCGCGAACGCGCCCGCCACCATGAACGGTCCGAGGGGGAGGCTGGTCTTCAGCGTTCCCCTCCGCGCCGCGAGCACCCCCAGACCGGTCACGGCGCAGGCCACGAACGCCAGTGCCACGCCGTAGAGCAGGGCGTCCCAGCCGAACCACCCCAGGGCGATGCCCAGCACGCCTCCGAGCTTGGCATCACCCAAACCCAGCTGGTCCGGTCGCAGCAGCACGAGTGCCAGGTAGCCAAGACCGGTGACCAGGCCCGCGGCGAGCGCCCGGAGCAGCGGCTCCCACCGCCCGTCGAGCAGGGCCGCCGCGCCCAGCAGGAGGACCAGGACGGGGTAGGCGGGCAGGGTCAGCCGGTCGGGCAGGCGGTGGACGCTGATGTCGATGGCGGCCAGCGCGAGACCGACCAGCGCGAGGAACACCATCGCCGGCAGTTCGGGCCGCGGGCCCAGGACGGCGGCCAGGGCTCCGGCAGCCGCACCCGCCGCGGCCTCGACGAGGAACGGAACAGGGCCGATCCGGTCCCGGCACCGCGGACACCGCCCCGAAGGCGACAGCGCGCCCCACCGCCGGGGCGGGTCACCGAACAGTCGGCCGCCGCAGTGCGGGCACGCGACGCGGTCGGCCGCTCCGGACTCCACGGCCAGGCGGACCACCGCCGCCCGCAGCCAGGGCCCGGCGAGCAGCCCGCAGACCACCGCGGCCACCACCAGGTACATGAGGTGACGGTAGGAACCCCGCGGGCACTCAGCCCACCGACCCGACGAAGACCAACCATTCGTGGTCGTCCGTTGTCGGTCGAACGGCCGACAACGGACGACAGGCGTCATCCGAACACCCATTCTCGCCGGCTGTTCATCCGTACCGCCTGTGGTGCGCGACGCCCACTATGGACGCAGACGGGTACACCGCCCGCCGGGTCGCCCTTTTTCGAAGCCACACAAGGAGAAGGACATGTTCGCACTCTACTTTTTCGTCGAAGACCTGATGGCCCGGCGCATCAAGGACCGGGAATCGGGTGCGTCCGCGGTCGAATACGGCCTGCTGATCGGCCTCATCGCCGTCGCCATCATCGCGGTTCTCCTCCTCCTCGGCCCGAGGCTGGCCGGACTGTTCACCTCGGTCAACGACCAGCTCCCGGGCGCCCCCTGATCCGAGCAGTCCCCTGAGGCGGCGGAAGGAGATGTCGTGCGATCTCGTCCCTTCCGCGCGGGGCGCCAGGACCGGGGCGCCGCCGCGGTGGAGTTCGCCCTGGTGCTCCCGCTGCTGCTCATGGTCGTGTTCGGGCTCATCGACTTCGGGCGGGCGCTCAACGAGCAGATCCTGCTGGGCCGAGCGGCCCAGCAGGGCGTCAGGGCGGCGGCGCTGCGGCAGACCGACACGGTCGCCCGAACGCAGACCGCCGCCCGACCGCTGGTGGGCGTCGGCGTCGCGATCACCGCCTGTCCCGCCGGCACGGCGGGGACCACCGACGCCACCGTGGTCGCCACCCATCCGTTCACCTTCATCACCCCGGTGGACGTGTTCGTCGGCATGTTCGGCGGCGACCTCGGCAGCGGGCCCGTCCTCAGCGGCAGGGCGGTCATGCGATGCGTTGGGTGAGCAGACGCCTGCGCGGCGCCGGACGCGACGACCGAGGAGCCGTCACCGTCCTGGTCGCCGTACTGCTGAGCGCGGGCCTGCTGCTCGGCGTCGGCGCGCTGGTGATCGACACCGGTCAGCTGCACGCGGAGCAGTCGGAGCTCCAGGGTGGCGCGGACGCCGCCGTCCTCGCCATCGCCCAGGCCTGCGCCGCCGGGTGTGGGTCGCAGAGCTACTCGACGGCACTGCACTTCGCCCAGGCCAACGCCGACGACGGCCGGACCGCGGTGACGGTGTGCGGCCGGGCCGCCGTCGGCGTCCTGGGCGTCTGCCCTCCGGTGGCCACCCCGGACCCGTGCCTGGGCAGCAGGCCCGCCACCGGCAACTTCGTCGAGGTCCACACCAGCACGCTGCGCACGGACGGCTCGCGGGCGCTGCCCCCGGTCTTCGGGCGAGCCCTGCTGGGCGAGTCGTACTCCGGCCGCGGTGTGCTCGCCTGCTCCCGCGCCGCCTGGGGCGGGCCGCAGCTCGCGTCCGGGTTCGCGTTCACCATCTCGCTGTGCGACTGGACCGCCGCCACCGGCGGCGGCGGCTCGTACGCCCCGCCACTGCCCGCCGTCCCGCCCGCGAGCGCCGATCGCGTCCTGCTGATCCACGGAACCAGCAGCCAGTGCGCGGGCGGCCCCTCCGGCTGGAACCTGCCCGGTGGTTTCGGCTGGCTCGCCGACACGACCGGGACCTGCAGGACGACGGTGGACGTCACCGGGTCCTACCAGGACACGACCGGCGTCTCGGCGTCCCACGTGTGCCAGACGGCGCTGGGGGACGCCCGTGCGCAGCGCACGTCCGTGCTGGTGCCGGTCTTCGACGGTGCGGGCGGCACCGGCCACGGCGGTGTCTACCACCTGCGGGGGTTCGCCACCTTCGTGCTCACCGGCTACAGCCTGCCCGGATTCAGGGCGAAGTCGACCCTGACCAACGCGTTCCCCTGCAACGGCGACGTCAAGTGCGTCTCCGGCTACTTCACCCGCGGCTTGATCCCGGCGGGTGCTGAACTGGGCGGCCCGGACCTGGGCACCGTCGTCGTGCGGATGGTCGGCTGAGGGCCGAGGAAGGACCTGACATGAAACGCCGGATGATCGTACTGGGCCTGGCCCTGCTGCTGGCGGTGCTGGGAACCGGTGCCGTGTACGTCTACGTGCGCCAGGCCGACTCCCGCGCCGTCGCGGGCAAGCAGGCGGTGTCGGTGCTGATCGCGAACGAACGGGTGCCCGCGGGCACGGTGGCGGGTGACGCCGGCAAGCGCGGCCTGCTGCGCACCGCGCGGATGCCGGGGGAGACCGTGCCCGCGGACGCGCTCACCACCGTCGACGCCGACGTGGCGCAACTCGTGGCGGGGGCGGACATCCAGCCGGGGCAGTTGGTCCTCCGCTCGATGTTCGTGGCCCACAAGCCCACGACGGCGGGTCTGGCCATCCCGGCGGGCAAGGTCGCCGTGACCGTCCAGTTCAGCGTCGTGCAGGAGGTCGCGGGCCACCTCGTCGCGGGTTCGCACGTCGTCGTCTTCGACACCTACACCGTCCTGAACGGACAGGACGTCCCGACCGGTGACGGGTTGCCCAAGGCGCAGGGGGACGTGCAGGCGACCAGGGTGCTGCTGCCCGACGTCGAGATCCTCGCCGTCGGAAAACCGGTGGCCGCGAGCGGCACCGAGGACAAGCCCGCGGCCGAGTCGTCGACCGACGGCGTGCTGCTCACGCTGGCCGCCGACCAGCGCCAAGCCGAGCAGCTCATCCTGCGCGCCCAGACCGGGTCGCTGTACCTGGCGTTGCGCGGCGAGGACTCGGAAGTCCCCGGTGGTCCGGGAGTCAACACCCGGTCGCTGGGCAACACCCCCTCGATCGGATCATGACGTGGCCATCCTCTGCACGGCCGGGAAACGGCCCGACCCGGCACTGGTCGCGGCGATCGGCGCGAACGTGCGGATCGTGCCCGACCCCGCTGCCGCCGACGAACTGCTGCGCCGCGACCCGGCCGCGGTGCTGGTCGTGATGGGGCCGGACATCGACCTCGACGCCGCGGTCGGGTTCGCCGCCGCCCTGCGGCTGCGCCGCCCCGTCCTCGGGGTGGTGCTGGTGCGCCACGAGCTCGAACTCACCACGTTCACCGCCGCGCTGCGGTCGGGGGTGCGCGAGGTGGTGGCGCTGTCCGACCTGGAGGGACTCGCCGCGGCGTGCAAGCGCTCCCGCATGCTCTCGATCTCCGCCCAGCTGCCGTCGCCGTCCCAGACCTCGGCCCCCGGCAAGATCATCACCGTGTTCGCGACCAAGGGCGGGTGCGGCAAGACGACCCTGGCGACGAACCTGGCGGTCTGCCTGCACGGCGGCGGATCGCGGCGGGTCTGCCTCGTCGACCTCGACCTCGCGTTCGGCGACGTGGCGATCTCCCTGCGACTGGTCCCCAAGCGCACCCTCGCCGACGCCGTGGCCATGGGCGGCGACCTGGACGAGACCGGGGTGGTGGGCCTGCTCACGAGGTTCCGCCCCGGGCTGGAGTGCGTGCTGGCCCCGGTCGAGCCCGGTGACGCCGAGCGGGTGCCCCCCGCCGTGGTGGGCAAGCTGCTGGAGGTGCTGCGGGGGATGTTCGACTACGTCGTGGTCGACACCCCGCCGCAGTTCAACGAGCACGTGCTCAAGGCGCTGGACTGCTCCGACATCCACGTGCTGCTGACCACCCCGGACATACCGACCCTGAAGAACCTGCGGCTCACCATCGACATGCTCGACCTGCTGAACTACCCGAAGGACTCGCGCGTCATCGTGCTCAACCGCGAGGACCCCGACGTGGGGCTGACCGTCACCGACGTGGAGCAGGTCGTCAAGTCCGAGGTCACCGCACGGATACCGGCGAGCACCGCGGTGACCGCGGCGGTCAACCGCGGCCTGCCCATCGTGCTCGACCAGCCGGACCACCGGATCAGCGCGGTCATCCGCGACCTCGCCGTGCACCACATCATCGGCCTGGACCCGACGCCGCCGCCTCGACGTCGACGTTTCCTGGCCCGCGCCATGGGAAGGGGCCGTCATGAGGCTCAGTGACCGCTTGGCCAGCCAGCGGCAGACCATCGAGGAGCAGGTCGAGCCGACGCCCCCGGTGGTCGCGGAGCCCGCTCCCCGTACCGCGCAGGCGCAGCGTGCGGCCGGTCGCAAGAGCCCGCTGCTGGAGGTCAAACGCCGGGTGCACGAGGCGCTGCTCGCCGAGTTGGGGCCGCGGATCTACGACGACCGGCTCGACGAGGAGGAGTTGGGACAGCGGGTCCGCCAGGCCGTGCGGACGGTGCTCGAACGGGAGGACACCCCGCTCACCGCGGCCGACCGGGCCAGGGCCGCGCTGGAGGTGGTGGACGAGATCCTGGGGTACGGCCCCCTGGAGCCGCTCCTCCGCGACCCCGACATCAGCGAGATCATGGTCAACGGTCCACACCGGATCTTCGTGGAGCAGTCCGGCCGGTTGCGGGCGGTCGAGGCGGTGTTCAACGACGAGGACCACCTGCGGCGGGTGATCGACAAGATCGTCGCGCGGGTCGGCCGCCGGGTCGACGAGGCGAGCCCCATGGTGGACGCCCGGCTGCCGGACGGCAGCCGGGTCAACGCGGTGGTGCCGCCGATCGCGCTCGACGGGTCGGCGCTGACCATCCGCAAGTTCGCCGCCGACCCCCTGGGGGTCGCCGACCTGATCAGGTTCGGCACCATCACCGCGTCGGTGGGCGGACTGCTGTCGGGCTGCGTCCGCGCACGGCTCAACATCCTGGTCAGCGGCGGCACCGGGTCGGGGAAGACGACCACGCTCAACGTCCTGTCCTCCTTCATCCCCACCGACGAGCGGGTGGTGACCATCGAGGACGCCGCGGAGCTGCAACTGCGGCAGGAGCACGTGCTCCGGCTGGAATCCAGGCCCGCCAACAGCGAGGGACGCGGCGAGGTGACCATCCGCGGCCTGGTGCGCAACGCGCTGCGGATGCGACCCGACCGGATCGTGGTGGGCGAGGTCCGCGACGGCGCCGCGCTGGACATGCTCCAGGCGATGAACACCGGCCACGACGGATCGCTGACGACCGTGCACGCCAACACCCCCCGCGACTCGCTGGCCAGGCTGGAGACGATGGTGCTGATGGCGGGCATCGACCTGCCGAGCCGGGCGATCCGCGAGCAGGTGGGCTCCGCCCTCGACCTGATCATCCAGCAGGCCAGGCTGAGCGACGGCACCAGGCGCATCACCCACATCACCGAGGTGATCGGGATGGAAGGCGAGATGCTCACCCTCCAGGACCTGTTCGTGTTCGACTTCAGCGCGGGCGTCGACGAGACGGGCCGCTTCCGCGGCACGCTGCGCTCCACGGGGCTGCGCCCCTCGTTCACCGACAAGCTCGCCAACCTGGGCATCGCCCTGCCCGCCGACCTGTTCGCCGACGTGCAGCCGCAGCCGTGGTGACCGGGATGGGCCCGACGCGCGCCGTCGCCCTCGGCACCGAGGCGGGTCCCGGCTACCTGCTGCTCGTCGTCGGGCTGGGTGCGCTGTTCCTCGGGCTGTTCAGCGCGGTTCTGCTGATGTCCCGCCGTCGCCGGACGGTGAGCGTGGCGGTCACGGCCATCGAGCGGTACCGCTCGTCGCGGGCGGCGCCCCCGTCGGACACGTCGGCCAAGTCCGCGCTCTTCCGGTTCATGCTCCACGTCGGCGACCGGTCGCTCAGCCAAGGACGCCGGGAGCGGAACGCGGCCCGGCTCGACCTCGCCCGGCTGTCGTTGACGCCGGCGGAGTGGCTGGTGATCCGCTCGGCGGTGGCGGGGTTCGCCGCGGGCGGGCTCGGCGTACTGACCAAGTCGACCACCGGTCTCGTGATCGGCCTCGTGCTGGGGTGGTTCGCCAGCCGCGCGTTCCTGCGCCGCCGGGTGGCCAAGCGCCGCGCCGCCTTCGCCGACCAGTTGCCCGACACGCTCCAGTTGTTGGTCGGCGCGCTGCAAGCCGGGTTCTCCCTGCCCCAGGCGCTCGACACCGTGGTGCGCGAGGACACCCAGCCCATCGCCGGCGAGATCGCCCGAGCGCTGGCCAGGACCAGGCTCGGCGCGTCGCTGGAGGAGGCGCTGGAGATCGTGGCGCACCGGATGGGGTCGCCCGACTTCGTCTGGCTGGTGATGGCGATCCGGATCCAGCGCCACGTCGGCGGCAACCTCGCCGAACTGCTGCTGACCACTGTCCACACCATGCGCGAACGCTCCTCGCTGCGCAGGCAGGTCCGCGCGCTGTCGGCGGAGGGCAAGCTGTCGGCCTACGTGCTCATCGGCCTGCCCATCATGCTGGCGCTCTGGATGTTCATCAGCCGCCGGGAGTACATCGCCCCGCTCTACACCACGACACTGGGCTTGGTGCTGCTCGGCGCGGGCGTCACCTGCGTGGCACTCGGCTGGTTCTGGATGAGCACCTTGATCAAGGTGAAGGTCTGACATGGCCGCGGTGACGCTGCTGACGGTCG
>DATMCA010001505.1:0-6034 GCA_035559015.1 Umezawaea sp.
CGGCAGCCCGGTCAGCTCGTCGTGCGTCGCCTGGTGGCGCAGCGCCTCGGCGGTGCGGCGGCGCTCGGTGATGTCCTGGAACACGATCAGCCAGAACCGGCGGCCGTCGTCCTGCACGGACAGCGCGATGTGCAGCTCGCAGTACACCCGCTCGCCGTCCGGGCGGATCAGGATGCGCTGCGGGATCTTGTGCGTCCGGTCCGCGCCGAGCGCGGTCATCCGGCCCACCGACTGGAGCCGCGACTGGTTGTCGTCCGGGTGGGTCATCTGCTCCGCGGTCACGCCGCGCAGCTCCTCCAGCTCCATGCCGAGCAGGTCGCACAGGGCGTCGTTCGCGTCGACCAGCCGCTCGGCCTCGTCGAACAGGCCGATGCCGACCGGCGTGAGCGACACGAGGTCCGCGAACCGCTGGCTGGACCTCTTCATCCGGGTCTCGGCGGCCCGCTGCTCGGTGATGTCCTGCGCGGTGCCGACCGCGCGCGACCGTTCACCCGGCCGGCTCTCGATGACGACGCCGTAGGAGCGGAACACCCGCACCTTGCCGTCGCGGCGGACGATCCGGTGCTCGCACTGCACCGGCGAGCCGTCGGCGACGAGCTGCTGCCACAGCTCGTCCACCCAGGCCCGGTCGTCGGGGTGCACGAGGTCGAGGAAGGTCTGGTAGCTCGTCCGCTCGTCCCGGGGCACGGCGAACAGGTCCGCGAGCATGTCCGACCACACCACTGCGTCGGACTGGAGGTCCCACTCCCAGACGCCGAGCCGCGCGGCCTTCTGCGCGTCGGCGAGCCTGCGCCGGTCCTCGTGGAGCTGGCGCTCCAGCAGCCTGGCCTCGGTGACGTCCTGGACGGTGCCGTGCAGGCGCTCGATCTTCCCGCCGGGCCCGAACTCCGGCCGGGCGCGGCAGATGAAGACCTTGTCGTTGTACTTGCTGCGGACCTCGACCTCGATGGGCGACTCGTCGACGGCGGCCAGCAGCTTGTCGCGCAGCTCGTCCAGCCGGACCATGTCGTCCGGGTGCACGCCCTCCACCAGCTGCGCGCCCGGCTCGTACTCGATCTCGCCGTACATCTCGACGAGGACCTCGCTGCGGTGCATGGTTTGAGCCTCGACGTCGAACGCCCAGCTGCCGATCCGGGCGATCCGCTGCGCGTCCAGCAGCCTGCCGCGCTCGATCGCGAGGTCCTGGTCGGCCCGCCACTGCGCGGTCATGTCCATGATGTAGCCGGTGATGAGCTGCGCGCTGCCGTCCGCGGCCATCTTCGCCTCGGCGACGCCGCGGATGCGCCGCAGCTCGCCGTCCGGGCGGATGATCCGGTACTCGATGTCGATGGCGTCGCCGGACAGCTCGCGGTTCGTCCAGTAGCTGGCGACCATCTCGTGGTCGTCCGGGTGCACGACGTCGAGCACGGCCTGGGCGCCCGGCACGACCGTGCCCGGTTCGAAGCCGAGCAGCTCGTAGTGGGAGTCCGACCACACGGTCACGCCCGTGGCCGGGTCGTACTCCCAGGACCCGATCCCCGCGACCCGCTGGACGGTGCGCAGCCTGCGCTGCTCGTCGCGCAGGGCGTCGGCGACGGAGGCGAGGTCGGAGACGTCCACCAGCAGCACGGCCTGGAGACCGGTGCCGGGGACGGGGTTGCGCACGACGCGCACCGGGAGCGGGGTGCCGGTCGCCCGGTGCAGCCGGAGGTCCGACTGGTCGCCGAGCAGGAGTTCGCTGAGCCGCTTGCCGACCAGGACGTCCGACGACTCGGCGCGCGCCAGTTCCACGGCGGCGGCGTTCGCCTGCATGACAACGCCCTTGGAATCGCACAGCAAGGAGGGGGCGTCGGGGAGCGTCACGCCGTCCAGTGTGACGGCTGTCCGCTGCGCAGGCTCAAGCGCCACCGAAGCAGTACCGGTCCGCTTGGGCACGGCCCCACCCTTCCCGCGTCGACGCCTGTCGCGGCGCAGGGGTGTTCAGCCGGCGGACCTGGCTGCACCCGATTGCGGCAGAACGCGTCCCTGTCCTCGGACATTCACCCGAGGACAGGGACGGTAGCGCTTCGGAGCGTCATCGCCCACCCCCTTCGCGGGGTAACGAGCTACCACGAATGTGGATGCGCTTTCCCGCGAAGTGACGGACGAGTGAACCAGGACCGAAAGTTCGCCCTACTCCTGCAAGATCAGGCTACGCCGTCAACCCTCGCTGCGGCAGCAACGGCGGCCGCGACTTCCGGGCCGACCCTCGGGTCGAGGGCGCTCGGCACGATGCGGTCCGCGGCCAGGTCGTCCGAGGCCACGGCCGCGATGGCGTCCGCGGCGGCGAGCTTCATGCCCTCGGTGATCCGCCGCGCGCCCGCGTCCAGCGCCCCGCGGAAGATGCCGGGGAACGCGAGCACGTTGTTGATCTGGTTCGGGAAGTCGCTCCGGCCGGTGGCCACGATCGCCGCGTGCCGATTGGCCACGTCCGGGTGAACCTCGGGGTGCGGGTTCGACAGGGCGAAGACGATCGAGTCCGACGCCATGCTCGCGATCAGGTCCTCGCCCACCTGCGACGACGAGACGCCGAGGAAGATGTCCGCGCCGCTGAGCGCCTCGGCGATGCCACCGCGCAGGCCGCTGCCGTTGGTGACGGCGGCCATCTCCTCCTTGACGGAGTTCAGCCCGGCGCGGCCCGCGTGGATGATGCCGCGCGAGTCGACCAGGGTGACCTCGCCGATGCCCGCGGCCAGCAGGATCTTCGCGCACGCGATGCCCGCGGCGCCCGCGCCGGACACGACGACCCGCTGGTTCGCGATGTCCTTGCCCAGCACCGTGTTGGCGCCGCGCAGCGCGGCCAGCGCCACGACCGCCGTGCCGTGCTGGTCGTCGTGCATGACCGGGCAGTCCAGGGCCTCGATGACCTTGGCCTCCAGCTCGAAGCAGCGCGGGGCGGAGATGTCCTCCAGGTTCACCGCGCCGAACGACGGCCGCAGCCGGACCAGCGTCTCGACGATCTCGCCCACGTCCGTCGTGTTCAGCACCAGCGGGATGGAGTCGAGGCCGCCGAACGTCTTGAACAGCGCGGACTTGCCCTCCATGACCGGCAGCGAGGCCGCCGCGCCGATGTCGCCGAGGCCGAGGACGGCGGTGCCGTCGCTGACCACGGCGACCAGGCGGTGCGCCCACGTGTACTTCGCGGCCAGCGAGGGGTCCGCGGCGATCGCGCTGCTGACCTTCGCCACGCCCGGCGTGTACGCGATGGACAGCGCGCGGGGGTCCGCCAG
Organism: Umezawaea sp.; assembly: GCA_035559015.1. GTDB lineage: Bacteria > Actinomycetota > Actinomycetes > Mycobacteriales > Pseudonocardiaceae > Umezawaea. Next base: position 3,249 of record DATMCA010001505.1, read on the forward strand.
GGAGGCCGTCACGCCGAGGCTGAGCTTGCCGCCGACGTGCGCGTCGAAGATCTCTTCGTCCGTCGGCTGGGTAGTCGTCATGGAATTCTCGTTCAACGCGGTCACTGCGGATCCTCCTGCGGTGCGTGCCTGGCGGCGCACCGCGACCAGCGTTGTCACGCTCGATCCACGGGGCCTTGAGTGGGGGTGACCGAACGCGCTTTGCGGTCCGGTCGGGTGCTGCGGTCAGGTCAGCATGACAGCGTTCCAGATTTGTGTCTGCGGCGCGCGTCACACTTCCGCCGCAGGTCAGAGGGGGTTTACCAAGACGTCCGTCCGGTTTATTAGAACGACCGGTCCGTTTCCGCAGGCAGAATCGGTCAAGATCACCTCGCGCTTTACGATGGGCGACATGCGAGTGAGCGAGACGAAAATCCCCGGAAGTTGGGAATTCACCCCAAAGGCGTTCGCCGATGCCCGCGGGGTGTTCGCCGCCCCGTTCCAGGAGGCCGCGTTCGTCGAGGCGGTCGGCCACCCGCTGCGGCTGGCGCAGACGAACCACAGCACGTCCAGGCGCGGCACGATCCGCGGCGTCCACTTCGCCGACGTGCCCCCCGGCCAGGCCAAGTACGTCTACTGCCCGCGCGGCTCGCTGCTCGACGTGATCGTCGACCTCCGCGTCGGCTCCCCGACGTTCGGGCGGCACGACGTCGTCCGGCTCGACTCGACGACGATGAACGCCGTCTACCTCTCCGAGGGCCTCGGCCACGCGATCATCGCGCTGGAGGACGACACGACGATGGCGTACCTCTGCTCGGAGGGCTACAACCCCACCGGCGAACGCGGCCTCGACCCGCTGTGCCCCGAACTCGCCATCCCGTGGCCCGCCGACCTGACCCCGATCCTCTCCGAGAAGGACACCGCAGCTCCCGGCCTCTCGCAGGCGCTGGCCGACGGCGTCCTCCCGGACTACGACGAGTGCCAGGCCTGGTACGCGAAGCTCCGCACTACCTGAGCCGCCCCGGCCGCGGCCACAACCGCCACCGGATCACCCCCAACACCTCCGCGGGCCCGAGCGTCCGCGAGTCCGTGGAACCGAACTGGTTGTCGCCAAGTACTTGCCACAAGCCATTTCCCCGCTGCTCGCGGGCCCGTTTGACCGACAGCTGACCGGGCCTCGCACCCCACTTCACCAGCACGAGGTCCCCCGCCGTCGGCGGAACCCCGTACCGCACCACCACGACGTCGCCGTCCCGGATCGTCGGGACCATGGACGGTCCACGTACCCGGAGCAGCGGCAACGGGTTCTCACCATGCGGTGCCAACGATCACCTCCGCCTGCCGCGCCGTTCTGTCCGGAGTAGGGTCCTCCACGTCGGAGCATTCACTGTCAGGGAGGCAAGATGCGACTGCTGTCGCGCATCCGCCAACTCCGCCGCCCACTGCTGGAGGCCACCGCGCACTGCGACCTTCCGTGCGGTGTCTACGACCCGGCTCAGGCCAGGATCGAAGCGGAGTCGGTCAAGGCGGTCCAGGAGAAGTACCAGGCGAACGAGGACCCGGAGTTCCGGGAGCGCGCGATTCTGATCAAGGAGCAGCGCAGCGAGCTCGTCAAGCACCACCTGTGGGTGCTGTGGACGGACTACTTCAAGCCGCCGCACTTCGAGAAGTACCCGGAACTGCACGACCTGTTCAACCGCGCCACCAAGGCAGCCGGTGCCAGCGGCACCAAGGGCTCCATGGACCCGGCCAAGGGACAGGAACTGCTCGACCTGATCGCCCAGATCGACAAGATCTTCTGGGAGACCAAGGCCGCGTAGCACGCAGCCCTCAGAACGACGCCGACCAGCGGGAACGACTTCCGCTGGGAGGCGTCGTTCTGCGTTGTGAGCCGTGTCCGATAGCCCCGAGATGGCCCAGGGTCATCCATAGTGGCCTCTTTGACGAGCTTCAGTCGGACGGATACCCGGCCGACTCAGCACTCACCGAAACGTCAATTCACAATCGAAGGAGTTGCAACCCGTTTCGCACTTGCAGGAAACAGTGCAACACTTGATTCGAATTTACCCGCAATCGTGCGGAGCAGGACATCAATACTCATCCACGCGGCCTCTGATACCGCAGCGATCCGATCGCGACCTGTCGAACTCGCGCTCAGCGGCGCAGCAAGATCCCGAGCACGTCACGGGCCGCCGCGCGCCTCCACTCGTGCTTGGACCACGCGGCAGTGCCCGCAAGAGCGATCACGAGTATGACCAGAAGACTGGCCGAGATGGCCGCCGGGGCTGCGGCCTGCAGTAAGGGAACCATGAGCTGATCATCCTTATCGACGAGGAACCGACAGGTCATCGCGCCGCACGCTCGATCCGAACGACGACACGAGTCTTGCTGACGCGCTCGCGCACTTTGCAGGGGTTGCGCGAGAAGCACAGACAACCACGATTCCACCGTCAATGGAATAGCGATTACCCGATTGGATGCACCCACTGACGCACACCTTCCACACGCGTTCGACTTGACGTCAGGGTCCAAGTGTCTTGCATCCGAGAAATCACGCCAGGCAGTCCACAATGGATAGCCGTACTAATGCGGACTTCACCTTCGACGCTGTCCGCATTGAATTACGGCGGCAGCCACGACTCCTACGGTCGCCCACTGGACTGCCGGGAACCCGCACCCGGCGGTCGGCCCACCGTGCCTGCGGCATGATGGGCGAGTGCGTGCCGCCGACAGCAGCGAGGGTTATCTGAAGGGGCGGCTGCGGCGGGAGGACATCCTGGCGGCGGCGGTGGTGGTGTACGCCGAGG
>DATMCA010001506.1:0-7109 GCA_035559015.1 Umezawaea sp.
CGACGACGAGGAACGTGTCGCCGGCGCGGGGCACCGACGTCAGACCGACGACCTGGACCGGCCGGGACGGCAGGGCCTCCTTGAGCTTGTTGCCGTGCTCGTCGAGCAGCGACCGGACGCGTCCGTAGGCGTCGCCGGCGACGATCGAGTCGCCCTGGCGCAGCGTGCCGCGCTGGACGAGCACCGTGGCGACGGGGCCCCGGCCCTTGTCCAGCTTGCCCTCGATGACCACACCCTGCGGGTCCTGCTCGGTGTTGGCGCGCAGGTCCAGCGAGGCGTCGGCGGTCAGCAGGATCGCCGTGAGCAGCTCGTCGAGGCCCTGACGGGTGGTCGCGGAGACGTCGACGAACATCGTCTCGCCGCCGTACTCCTCGGCCACCAGCCCGTACTCGGTGAGCTGCTGGCGGATCTTGGCGGGGTTGGCCCCCTCCTTGTCGATCTTGTTCACCGCGACCACGATCGGCACGTCCGCGGCCTGGGCGTGGTTGAGCGCCTCGACCGTCTGCGGCATCACGCCGTCGTCCGCCGCGACCACGAGGATCGCGATGTCGGTGACCTGGGCACCACGGGCACGCATGGCGGTGAACGCCTCGTGACCGGGGGTGTCGATGAAGGTGATCGCCCGGTCCTGGCCCTCGTGGGTGGTGTGGACCTGGTAGGCACCGATGTGCTGGGTGATGCCACCGGCCTCGCCCTCGGCGACGTCGGCGTGACGGATCGCGTCGAGCAGGCGCGTCTTTCCGTGGTCGACGTGACCCATGACGGTGACGACCGGCGGACGGGGCGCGAGGTCCTCGTCGGCCTCGCCCGCGGCCTCGGCGTCGAGGTCGATGTTGAACTGGCCGAAGAGCTCGCGCTCCTCGTCCTCGGGGGACACGACCTCGACCATGTAGCCGAGCTCGGAGCCGAGCACGCGGAACGTCTCCTCGTCCAGCGACTGGGTCACCGTGGCCATCTCACCGAGGTGAAGCAGCACGGTCACCAGGCTCACCGGGTTGGCACCGATCTTGTCGGCGAAGTCGGTCAGCGACGCGCCGCGCGGCAGGCGGATCGTCTCGCCGCGGCCCTTCGGCAGGCGGACACCGCCGACCGAGGGCGCCTGCATCGAGTCGAACTCCTGGCGCTTCTGCCGCTTCGACTTGCGACCCTTGCGGGCCGGTCCGCCGGGACGGCCGAACGCACCCGCGGCACCGCCGCGGCCACGACCGCCACCACCACCGGGACGGCCACCGCCGCCACCGGGGCCGGGACGACCGCCGCTACCACCGGGACGGGGTGCGGGGGCCGGACGACCGGGCATCATGCCGGGGTTCGGACGAGGAGGCATCGAGCCGGGGTTCGGACGCGGGCCACCGGAACCGGCGGAACCGCCGGGACGGGGACCGGCCGGACGGCTGTCACCGGGCTTGGACGACGGACGGCGCTCGCCACCGTCGCGCTCACCCTGGTTGCCGCCGCCACCGGGCTGGCCACCACCGGGCTGGCCGCCCGGACGGGGGCCGGACGGACGCGGCGCGGGTGCGCCACCGCCGACGCCGAAGGGGTTGTTGCCGGGCCGCGGCGGACGAGGTCCGGCGGGCTTCGGCGACTGCGGCTTCGGCGGAACCACGGACGGGCTCTGCTGGGCCGCGGGCTGTGCGGGCTGCTGCTGCGGCACGACGCGCGGGCCCGGACGGGGACCGGCGGGGCGCTGCGGCTGCGAGGTCGGCGCGGGCGCCGACGGGGCCGCGGCGGCTGCGGGAGCCACCGGGGCCTGGGGCTGCTGGACCTTGGCCGCGGGGGCGACCGGAGCGGGCGCGGGGGCAGCGGCGACGGGCTGCTGCTGCGGCGCGGGCTTCGGGGCCGGCTTCGGGGCCGGCGGCTTCGGGCCGGGCATGGGGCCAGGACGGCCGGGAACCGGGCCGGGACGGCCGGACACGGCGGGCTTGGGGTCGGACCTGGTCTCAGGCGCCGACTGGACGGACGGGGCCGGTGCGGGGGCCGCGGGCTTCGGCGGGCCGGGACGGCCTGCCGGCTTCGGCTTCGCATCGGTCTTCGAGTAGGCGTCCCTCAGACGGCGGGCCACCGGGGCCTCGACCGTGGAGGACGCGGACTTCACGTACTCGCCCTGGTCGGCGAGCTTCGTGAGTACTTCCTTGCTGGTGACGCCGAGCTCTTTCGCGAGCTCGTGTACACGGGCCTTCCCTGCCACTGCACTCCTCTGGTGATGAGGCCGGCGGCAGTCCCGTCGACCTCGTCTTAACGTCGCGCGTTCATGTCTTCAGCTTCACGGCTGACTCATGACGGGTCGACCTGCTTCCCTACTCCTGCTGGTCGTGGGGCGATCCCACGACCGTCTTCACATGCTGCTCGATGTGGTCACGCACGTGATCGACGGCGAGCGGCCCCTGGACCCTGAGGGCCCTGGGGAACGCTCGTCGTCGTTCGGCGTTCGTGAGGCAATCGAGATCAAGGTGCAACCAAGCGCCCCGACCCGGCAACCGGCGGCGGGTGTCCGGAACAAGAGTTCCGTCCGCCACCACCACGCGCAGCAGCTCGGAGGGCAACGTCCGAGCGCGGCATCCAATGCACGTACGAGCTGGGCCGATGTGCGTTGCAACCGATCCCCGACGTTCAACCACTGAGTAGTCTATCCCCTAGGACTCATTCAGCCGAACCGGATGCGGTCGCTCCGGCCGGTGCGGCACCCGCCGCTTCCGCATCACTGCGGATGTCGATGCGCCATCCGGTCAGCCGCGCGGCGAGCCGAGCGTTCTGCCCTTCCTTGCCGATGGCGAGCGACAGCTGGAAGTCCGGCACCACGACGCGCGCCGTCTTGGCGCGTTCGTCGAGCACCGTGACAGACACAACCTTGGCCGGTGACAAGGCATTCCCGACGAAGGTGGCCGGGTCGTCGGAGTGGTCGATGATGTCGATCTTCTCGCCGGCCAGCTCGCTCATGACGTTGCGGACGCGGGCTCCCATGGGCCCGATGCAGGCGCCCTTGGCGTTGACACCGGACACGGTCGACTTCACCGCGATCTTCGAACGGTGACCCGCCTCACGTGCCACCGCGGGGATCTCCACGGTGCCGTCCGCGATCTCCGGGACCTCCAGCGCGAAGAGCCTGCGCACGAGGTTCGGGTGCGTCCGGGACAGGGTGATCTGCGGGCCGCGCGCGCCGCGGGACACGCCGACGACGTAGCACTTGAGCCGTGAGCCGTGCTCGTAGGTCTCGCCGGACACCTGCTCGGCGGGCGGCAGCACGCCTTCGGTGTCACCCACCTGGACGACGACCATCCCGCGGGCGTTGGCCCGCGCGTCGCGCTGGACGACGCCGCCGATGATCTCGCCCTCCTTCGCGGAGAACTCGCCGAAGGTGCGCTCGTGCTCGGCGTCGCGCAGGCGTTGCAGGATGACCTGCCGGGCCGTGGTCGCGGCGATCCGGCCGAAGCCCTCGGGGGTGTCGTCCCACTCCTCGGCGACGGTGCCGTCGGGAGCGAGGTCCTGGGCCAGCACGCGGACCGCGCCGGTCTTCTTGTCGATCTCCACGCGCGAGTGGGCGTGGTGGCCCTCGGTGTGCTTGTAGGCCGTCAGGAGCGCGGTCTCGATGGCTTCCAGCACGACCTCGAAGGGGATGTCCTTGTCCCGTTCGATCGCGCGGAGAGCAGCGATGTCGACGTTCACCTCGACTCCTCCTTCGATTCGGTGTCGGTGTCGTCGTCGTGCTGTCCGGGTTCGAGCAGGGACAACTCGGCGACGGGGGGCTGCTTGAACTCGATCTCCACGACGGCGCGCTCGATCGTGCTGTACTCGACCCGGCGCAGCTCGCCCTTGACCAGCAGCACGACGCCGCTGTCGTCGGACTGGCCGACGCGGCCGAACCACTCGACCGAATCGGGCTGCTTGACCTTGACGAGCCGGAGCTTCGCCCGCCGCCAGTGGCGGGGCTTCGTCAGCGGGCGGTCGGCGCCTGGCGACGTGACTTCGAGCGTGTACGGACCTGCCATCAGGTGGTCGACTTCGTCGAGGGCGGCGGCGACGGCGCGGCTGGCCTGGGCCACCTCGTCCAGTCCGATGCCGTGCTCGGCGTCAACGACCACCTTGACCAGCCTGCGACGCCCAGCCTGATGCACGTCGAGCAGTTCGAGGTCGAAGCCGATGGCCCCGACCGCCTCCTGCACGACGGGTTCTAGCTGCGCGGCGAGGTCTCCGCGCGGCGGGCTGGACATTTGGTTACTCCCACAAGTCTCAGGTGCAGTACACGGGCATGGGAACCCCGGCCGACGCTGCACTCGCCGGTCGTGGTCGCTCAGACTATCTCGTTCGGAGACCTTCCACGGCCACCGTCGATCACGGCGACTCTGGCAGGATCGCTCCACGTGATCGCCGAATCCCGTGGTCCGCTGCTCAGCCGACGCCGGGTGCTGCTCGCCGCAGCTTCCGCGCCGTTGGCAGTCGCGTGCACCACACCGCCGCCCGCTCCCCCGCCGCCCGACCCGTTGGCCGAGTTGGCGGTTCGAGCACGCGCGGACGCGGCCCTGGCGACCGCCGCGGGGCTCACCGAGGTGGCCGAGGCCCGTACCGAGCACGCCAAGCTCCTCCAGGCCGAGGTGGACCGCGCGCGGCCCAGCGGGCCGTCCTCGTCCGCCTCAGCTCCCCCCAGCACGTCCGCGGCGCCCCCGCCCTCGGGCGGCACGCCGGAGGAGGTCGTCGCCGCGCTCCAGGCCGCTCAGCAGGCGGGCACGGACCTGTTGGCGACCGTGCCCCCGTACCGGGCGGGTCTGCTCGGGTCCGTCGTCGCGGGCTGCGCCAGCCTGGTGGAGGTCCTGTCGTGAGCCAGCCGTCGTCGTCGACCGCCCCGACGGGCGGCAAGCCCACTGGGGAAGCCGTGCAGGCCGTGCAGGACGCGCTGGCCGCCGAGCACGCCGCGGTGTGGACCTACGGTCTGGTCAGCGCGTTCGTGGAGCAGGGGCCGAAGACCGCCGAGGGCGCGAACGCGCACCGGGCCCGCCGGGACGCGACGGAGCGGCTGCTGCGCGACGCGTCGGCCGAGCCGGTGCCGCCCGCGCCCGCCTACCTGCCGCCCGCGCCGGTGACCGACGCGACGTCGGCCATCGCCGCGCTGGTCGCGGTGGAGATCGACGCGTGCGTCGCGTGGCGCGGTGTGCTGGAGCGGACCGAGGACGCCGAGCTGCGGCGCACCGCGCTGGACGCGTTGACCGGCTGCGCGGTGCGGGCGACCCGCTGGCGCAAGGCCGGTGGCCTGCTGCCCGCGGGCCTGGCCATGCCCGGCACCGCGGTCGGCTAGCGACGACCGGTCCTCGTCGGGCACGGGAGGTGCCCGGCGAGGACGGACGCGCTAGCCGGCGAGTTCGGAGGCGAGGCGGAAGGCGTCCGTGCTGATCCGCTTCATGAGCTTGTTGTGCTCGGCCTCGTCCGGCCCGTGCTTGACGGTGTCCGACTCGACGATGACGACCTCGCGGTCCTGGAGCTTCGAGGAGAAGCCGCCCGAGGCGAGGGTCTTCAGCTCGGGCACCTTCGCGACGCCCTCGCGGACCAGGTCGTTCACGTTGCCGGTGCCGTCGGTGCTGGTCAGCTCCTTGAACTTGGCCGCGTCCTGCGCGTTGCGCAGGGTCACGACGGACACCGAGGTGTACGCGGTGCGGCCGTCGTCCAGCGTGGTCGTGTAGAGCTGGCGGACCAGCTTCTCGCACGGGTTCGAGGTCAGGAACTCCTTGGTCGCGCCGTAGGCGTGCTCGGCGCACCCGGTCACCTTCAGCGGCACCGGGACCTGCTCCGACTTGGCGAACTCGAACTCGCCCTTCGGGGCGGTGGACGTGGTCGCCGCGGGGGTCGACTTGTTCTCGCTGCCCATGGCGTCGATCAGCAGCCACACCAGCGCGGCCACCAGCGCCACGGCGACCAGGCCGAGCGCCTTGACCGGCAGGGCGCGCGGGGTGGGTGGACGCGGCGCAGGCGGCGGGGGCTGGTGGCCCATGACGTTCGTGGCCATCAACGAGTCCAGCTTGCCGATCTCCGAACGCCACAGCGGAGCGGTGTCATTCGCCCCGGGAGGGTGAATCCGGGGAAGCTGCTGCGTCACCTCTTCGGGTGACTCCTTGGGAGCCGACACAGGACCAAACGGTATCCGACGACGGTCACGACAGCGCTTTGAGCACGAGGTCGACGTCCTCGCGGGTGGTGTACAGGTGGCAGGCGAGCCGGACCTTCCCGGCTCGAACGCTCGCCTTCACACCCGCCGCGACCAGGCGTTCCTGGGCGTCGGGCCGATCAACGGCGACGATCGCGGAGTTCGACGGGGGCAGGTCGAGACCGGCCAGGAGTTCGTTCGCGATTCCGATGTCGTGATCGCGAACGGCGGCCAGGTCCAGTGACGCCAGCCACGGGAGGGCGATGGCCGCACCGACGTGCGCCAGCCACACGGGTGACGTGTCGAGCGCCCGCGCGGACGACGCCAACCGGAGCGGCAGCCCGTAGACCGTCGTCCACGGGTCCTCCCCCGCGTACCAGTTCGCCGTGACCGGGACGGCGGTCGCGAGCGCTTCGGGCCGCCCGGCCAGCCACGCCGTGCCGCGCGGCGACAGCAGCCACTTGTAGCCCGCGGCGACCACCCAGTGCGCCCACCCGACGTCCAGCGGGAGCCAGCCGAGCGCCTGCGTGGCGTCCAGCAGCACCGGGACGCCCGTCGCGCACAGGCCGTCGAGGTCGGCGACGCGCCCGTCGGCGGACTGCACGACGCTGACCGCCACCAGGTCGTGGCCGTTCGCGGCGTCGACCAGCTCGTCCGGCCCGACCTCGGTGACCACGTGGCCGCGCGCGGCGAACGGGAACGTCAGGCTGGTGAACTCGCCGCGCACGGTCAGCACCCGCGAGCCCTCGGGCAGGCTCGCCGCCACGATCGCCACCAGCTGCGACACCGAGGTCCCGATGGCCACCCGCTCGGTCGGCACCCCCACGAGCCGCCCGAACGCCTCCCGCCCGGTGGCCACGGCCGCGTCGAACGACGGCGGCAGGTCGGCCCCGGAGGCCCATCGCCGCACCGCCTCGCCCACGGCGTCCGCCACCGCCTTCGGCGGGATCCCGATGCTCGCGGTGTTCAGGTATCC
>DATMCA010001507.1:0-3380 GCA_035559015.1 Umezawaea sp.
ATCTCCTCGACCGTGTCGGCCGCATAGCACCGGTCGATCCACTCCCGCTCCACCACCAGGTCGGCGGGCGGCGCGGGCAGGCCGAACGCGCGCACGGCGTCGTCCACGTCCACGGCGAGCGCGTCGAGGAAACCGGGCAGCCGGTCGCTCGGCACGAAGTGGTCGGCGAGGCCGCACGCGATCGCGTCACCCGCTCCGACGGCCGAGGCGGTCAGCGCGAGGTGCGTGCCCAGCTCGCCCGGCGCGCGGGACAGCAGGAAGGTGCCGCCGACGTCCGGTACGAGACCGATGCCGACCTCCGGCATGGCGAGCCTGGTGCGCTCGGTGACCACGCGGACGCCGCCGTGGGCGGACACCCCGACACCGCCGCCCATCACGATGCCGTCCATGATCGCGACGTAGGGCTTGGCGTACCGGGCGATGTGCGCGTCGAGCGCGTACTCGTCGCGCCAGAAGTCCAGCGAGGCGGTGGTTCCCGTACTCGCGTCGGCGTGGAAGCCCCGGATGTCACCGCCCGCGCAGAGGCCCCGCTCGCCCGTGCCGGAGATGACGACCGCGCGGACGCCGTCGTCGGCCTCCCAGGCGGTCAGCGCGGTGTCGATCCGCCGCACCATGGCGTGGGTGAGGGCGTTGATCACCCGCGGGCGGTTGAGGACGATCCGGCCGAGGCCGCCCTCGTGCCGCAGGAGGACGTCTTGTTCATCACCAACGGCGGGCGCGCAGACGGGCGTCATGCGTGTCAGCTCCATCCTCGTGGACTACACGGAACACCCGCGGCCGGTATCCTGGCTCCCGGATCACCGTGCGCCGTCAGCCTTCCCGGCTCTCGCCAGTGGCTCGGTCCTTCGGCGACGCACTCCCCGGTCACAGTGGCGGGACCGCTCCGGATTCGCACCGGCTTCCCAGCACCGCGGGTCTCCGGCGAACGTATAGTAGGACGTCCGACCATGTCGAGGGTCGGGGCGGTGACCGTCGGGTGAACGACGACACACCGGCGCTACGCCGTCCTCGACCGCTGCGTCACGACGATGCACGCGAGCACGACGACGGCCGTCAGGGGCACGGCCGGGCCGAGTTCCTCGCCCAGCAGGAGCACCGCCCACACGAGCGTCAGCAGCGGTTGGGCTAGCTGGAGCTGGCTCGCCCGCGCCACGCCGACGAGGCCCATGCCCCGGTACCAGAGGACGAACCCGCCGAACTGCGAAACCGCGGCGATGTAGGCCATGCCGACGAGCGCCTTCGCCGTGAGGTGCACCGGTTCGTGCGTCAGCGCCCACCCGGACACCACGAGGTTGACCGGCGCGGCGATCACCACGCCCCACGCGATGACGCGCCAGCCCGGCAGGTGCGCCGAGAGCCGCCCGCCTTCGGCGTAGCCGAAGGCGCAGAGGAGCAGGGCGCCGAAGAGGAAGAGGTCGGCGACCGTCGGCAGCCCGTGGTTCTGCGAGAGCGTGAACGCGATGACGGCGACCGCCCCGGTCCCGGCCGCGGCCCAGAACACCGCCGACGGGCGGCGTCCGGTGAGGCGCGCGGAGATGACCGCCGTGGCCATCGGCAGCGCCCCGATGACGACCGCCGAGTGGGCCGTGGACGACGTCCGCAGCGCGAGCGTCGTGAGGAGGGGGAAGCCGATCGCGCACCCGCCCGCCACGACGGCGAGCGCGAGCCGGTCCGAGCGGGCCGGGAGCGGAGCCCGCGTCGCCAGGAGCGCGCCGAGGGCGATGAGCGCCGCCACGACACCGCGGACGCCGGCGGAGCTCCAGGGGCCGAACCCGTCGAGCGCCCACGCGGTCGCCGGGAAGCTGAAGGAGAACGCCAGGACGCCGAGCGCGGCGAGCAGGGTGCCGTTCGCCGGTGGCGATACCCGCTCGGGCGCGATAGCGCTACTATCGGTCGTCATGTCCGACAGTAGCAGTTCGCGGGATCTGGCCGAGTCCCTGACGCGGGAGATCCACGACCTCCCTGCCGGGGCTCGCATCACGACCCACCGCGAACTGGTGCGCCGCTTCGGCGTGAGCGCTACCACCGTCTCGCAGGCACTGGCCATCCTCACGCAGCGAGGGCTCATCGCCTCCCGTCCCGGCGCGGGCACCTACCGCACCGAGGCCCGGCCCGTGCCGCGTGCGGGTGACACGTCGTGGCAGGAGGCCGCCCTCGAACTGACCCACCACATCGGCACCCCGACGGGCACCCCGCGCGGCTTCAAGACCCCCGAACTCCTCACCACGCTCACGCCGGCGGGCCCGGACGTCGTCGACCTCAACGGCGGCTACCTCCACCCCGACCTGCAACCGCTCACCTCGCTCGCCAACGCCCTGTCCCGCGCCGCCCGCCGCGCGGGGGCGTGGGACCGCCCACCGGTCGGCGGGGTGCCCGAACTGCGCGACTGGTTCGCCTCCGCCATCGGCGGCGGCCTGGGCAGGCACGACGTCCTGATCTGCGGCGCGGGCCAGAGCGCGCTGGCGACCGCGTTGCGGGCCCTCGGGCAGCCGGGCGACCCGGTCGTCATCGAGTCGCCGACCTATCCGGGGACGATGGCCGCCGCTCACGCCTCCGGCCTGCGGATGATCCCGGTCCCGCTGGACGGCGACGGGCTCCGCGCCGACTACCTCGACGAGGCGCTCACCCTCACCGGCGCGCGGATCGTCGTCGTGCAGCCGCTGTTCCAGAACCCGACCGGGGCGAGCCTGTCGACCACCCGGCGGCAGGAGGTCCACGCCGTCGCCCGCGCGCACGGGGCCTTCGTCGTGGAGGACGACTTCGCCCGGCACATGGCGCACGCGGACTCCGGGCCGGTCCCGCCGCCGATGGTCGCCGACGACCCGGACGGCACCGTCGTGCACATCCGGTCGCTGACCAAGGCGACCTCGCCGAACCTCCGCGTCGGCGCGCTGGCCGCCCGCGGCCCGGTGATGGCCAGGCTGCGGGCGGCCCACGTCGTCGACACGATGTTCGTGCCCGCTCCCCTCCAGCTCACCGCGCTGGAGGTGGTGACCGCGCCGGGCTGGCGGCGGACGCTGGCCACGCTCGGCTCGGCCCTGGCGCACCGGCGGAGGATCGCGGAGGACGCGGTGTCCGCCGTCTTCGGCCCGCTCGCGCTCGCCGTCCGGCCGCGCGGCGGCTACCACCTGTGGGCCTCGCTGCCCGACCACCTCGACGACGGCCAGTTCACGGCCGCCGCGCTGGCGCACGGCGTCGCGCTGACGCCCGGCCGCAACTACTACCCCACCGACAGCAGCGCTCCCCACGTCCGGCTCAGCTACGTGGCCGCACCCTCGGCCGCCGACGTCGACGACGCCGTCCGCCGCCTGCTGCCCCTCGTCGCGGAACGGTGATCGACGCCGTGGCGCTACCATCCCCGGTGCTGGTGGTTCACCGGC
>DATMCA010001508.1:0-5934 GCA_035559015.1 Umezawaea sp.
GCTGACCGCCGAGGCCCTGGCGGGCCGCTTCCGCGCACTGGGCGTGACCGCGGACGCACCGGTCGGCGCCTACTGCGGCTCCGGCGTCACCGCGTCCTCGGTCGTCCTCGCCCTGGAGGTGGCGGGCCTGACCAGCAAGGACGCCCCGGCCACCCTGTACCCGGGCTCCTGGTCCAACTGGTCCGCCGACCCGAACCGCCCAGCGGCCACCGGCCCCGAACCTGGCTGACGACCGCCCACCAGGACCACCAGGCACGCCAGGCCCGCCAAGCCCGCCTGGGCACGACAGGCGTGACAAGAACCAAGACTGACTCGAAGCCGTCGCTTGTGTGCCTGAACCAGGTGCACAAGCGACGGCTTCGCGCGTCAGCCGTCCATGTTCCGAGCCGCCCTGAGTCGTCCCCCTCGTGGGCCGGGCGGGTCAGGCGTTGGGGATCTTGTTGAACGCCGCCGTGGCGAGCTTGAGGGCGAGGTCGCAGGTGTTGACCTCGTCGATCGGGGTCACGGAGGCGAGCAGGGCCGGGGTGATCTCGTCCGGGTCGTCGGTCAGCATGATCATGACCGAGCAGTCGGAGCCCTCCTTGATCTCGTACGCGGTGTTGCCCGCGACCTCGAACTCCCTCGCGGTGCCGTCGTAGTCGGAGAGGGTGATCATCAGCAGGATCACGACCAGCGGCTCCGAGGTGGTCTGGACGCAGCCGGGGGTGGGGGCCGGCTTGGCGCCCAGGGCCGCGGCGACCTCGGCTGGGGAGAGGATCTCGCAGTTCGACTCGGTCTTCTTCTTCGTGGTGATCTTGACCTTGCCCGCGGGCTTGCCCGTCTCCGTGGGCTTCGCCGAGGTGGTCGGGACCTTGGCGGTGGTCGTCGGCTTGCCCTTGGTGGAGGTCGTGGTGGGCTTCTCGACGCTCGCGTCCGCCGCCATGACCGCGGTGCCGTTGATCTTCTGTGCGCATCCGGCGAGACCGAGGGACAGGGCCACGGTGAGGACGGCGGTGAGCGCGGTGACTCGGCGCATGTGCATGGGGGTCTGACCTCGTTCCGTCCGACGCGGTTCCATCCTCGATGGCGGTGTTGTGAGTGCGCGTCGTCGGAGAGGACTGTAAAGGCGGTTCGCGGTCGTTTTCGAGTGAACGGGCCAACCTGTGATCGCGGATCTCCCCGCGCCGTCGCGTTGGGTTAGGTTTTGACGCATGGGCAAGGCAGCCGCAGTCGTCTGGGACCAGTCCTTCCTCGGGTACGACCTCGGCGGCGAGCATCCGCTCAACCCGGTGCGGCTCGACCTCACGATCCGGCTCGCGACCGGGCTCGGGGTGCTCGACGGGGTCGGGCTCATCTCGCCGCCGGCGGCGTCCGACGCGGACATCGAACGCGTGCACACGGCGTCGTACCTGAACGCGGTGCGCGAAGCGCCCACGTCGGCCTGGGACGTCGGCCACGGGCTCGGGACCAGCGACAACCCGGTGTTCGAGCGGATGCACGAGGCGTCGGCGCTGATCGTCGGCGGGTCGTTGGAGGCGGCGCGGCGGATCGCGTCGGGGGAGGCCGACCGGGCGGTGAGCATCGCGGGCGGGCTGCACCACGCCATGAGCGACCACGCGGCGGGGTTCTGCGTGTACAACGACTGCGCGGTGGCCATCTCGTGGCTGCTGGACAACGGCTTCGACCGGATCGCCTACGTCGACGTGGACGTGCACCACGGCGACGGCGTGCAGAACGCGTTCTACGACGACCCGAGGGTCATGACGATCTCGGTGCACCAGAACCCGATGACGCTGTGGCCGGGCACGGGTTGGCCCGCCGAGTTGGGCGGGAAGGGCGCGGAGGGCACGGCGGTCAACCTGCCGCTGCCGCCCGGCACCCGCGACGGGAACTGGCTGCGGGCGTTCCACGCCGTGGTGCCCGGTCTGCTCGGGGCGTTCCGGCCGCAGATCCTGGTGACGCAGTGCGGTGTGGACAGCCACCAGGAGGACCCGCTCGCGGACCTGGCGCTGTCGGTCGACGGGCACCGGGCGATCTACCGGGCGCTGCGGGACCTGGCCGAGACGTACGCGGACGGCAAGTGGCTGGCGTTCGGCGGCGGTGGCTACGAGCTGCTGCGGGTCGTGCCGCGCTCGTGGACGCACCTGCTGGCCACCGTGCTCGACCGCGACCTGGACCCGAACGTGCCGCTGCCCGCGAGCTGGGTGTCGCACGCGTCGCGACTCGCGCCGAACTGGTCGCTGCCGTCGTCGATGACCGATGACGCCGACCCCTCCTACACGCCGTGGGGCGGTGACGCGGACTCGCCGGTGGACCAGGCGATCCGCAACACCCGCCGCGCGGTCTTCCCACTGCACGGCCTGGATCCCGACGACCGCAGGGACTAGCGCGGCGACACGTCGGGCGCGGGGCGGGCCAGGGGACGACTGCGGGGACCGGCACGGTGACCCGGCGGGCGCGGGGGCCAGGGAGACGACCGCGGGGACTGGGACGGTGACCTGTCGGGCACCGCGGCCAAGGGAGCGACAGCGGGGACCGGCACAGTGACCCGTCGCCCGCAGGGTGGGTGAAAGGCGAGGTCGGCCGGTTGGCGGATCTCGCCGGCGGGAGGTGGCCGGCGTCGCGCCGGTCGTGTGGTAGGCGAGTGGCGAGGTCGGCCGATTGGCGGGTCGCGCCGGCAGGAGATGGTCGGCGCGGTGCCGGTGTGTAGTGGGTGCGACGAGAGGTTGGTCGGGCGGCGGATCTTCCCCGCGAGGGTGGCCGTCGTCGTGCCGGTCGTGCGGTGGGCGTCGTGGAGGACTAGGACTTATCCGAAGGACTAGAGGAACCGGTGGGGACATGGCCGAGGTCGACCCGTACGACTTCCCGGAGCACTGGGAGGCCGACGTCGTGCTGTCCGACGGTGGCACCGTGCACCTGCGGCCGATCACGCCGGACGACGCCGACCGCCTGCTGGCGTTCCACGGCAGGCTCTCCGAGCGCACGCGGTACTTCCGCTACTTCGGCCCCTACCCGCGGATGCCCAAGCGGGACCTCGTGCACTTCAGCACCGTCGACCACCTGAACCGGGTGGCGCTGGTGGCGTCGCTGGGCGACGACATCGTCGCGGTGGGTCGGTTCGACCGGCTGGACTCTGGTGACTCGGCGGAGATCGCGTTCGTCGTGGAGGACGGTCACCAGAAGCGCGGTCTGGGGTCGATCCTGCTGGAGCACCTGGCCGCCGCGGCGCGCGAGCGCGGGCTGAGCCGGTTCGTCGCCGAGGTGCTGGCCGAGAACGGCCAGATGGTGCGGGTGTTCCGCGACGCCGGGTACGTGGTCAGCCGCGAGTTCGAGGAGGGCTCGCTGCACCTGGAGTTCGCGATCGACCCGACCGAGCAGTCGGTGGAGGTCGCGCGGTCACGGGAGCAGGCGGCCGAGGCGCGCAGCGTGCACAACCTGCTGCACCCCAGGTCGGTGGCGGTGATCGGGGCGTCCACGGACCCGACGAAGATCGGCAACGCGGTCCTGTCGAACCTGCTGTCCGCCGACTTCACCGGGCCGGTCTACCCGGTGAACGCCGAACACCGGTCGGTCCGCGGCGTGCGGGCCTACGCGTCCGTGCTGGACATCCCGGACGACGTGGACCTCGCCGTGGTGGCGGTGCCCGCGGCGGGCGTCGACGAGGTCATGGACGCGTGCCTGGCCAAGGGCGTCAAGGCGCTGCTGGTGGTGTCGTCTGGCTTCGGCGAGACCGGGCCGGACGGGCGGAGCGCGGAGCTGCGGCTGGCCGCCGAGGCGCGGTCGCACGGGATGCGGGTGGTCGGCCCGAACGCGCTCGGCGTGCTCAACACCGATCCGAAGGTCCGGCTCAACGCCACGCTCGCGCCACGGCTGCCCGCGCGCGGTCGCACCGGCTTCTTCTGCCAGTCCGGCGCGCTGGGCACGGCGATCCTGGCGAACGCCGCCGAACGCGGGCTCGGCCTGTCGACGTTCGTCTCGGCGGGCAACCGGGTCGACGTCAGCGGCAACGACCTGATGCAGTTCTGGGAGGAGGACGAGGGCACCGAGGCCGTGATGCTCTACCTCGAGTCGCTGGGCAACCCGCGCAAGTTCAGCCGGATCGCCCGGCGCCTCGCGCGGCAGAAGCCCGTGGTCGTGGTGAAGTCCGGGCGGTTCCGCGGCGATGCGCCGGCCGGCCACCTGGTGCGCGGGTCGCGCGCGCCCGCAGCCGCGGTGGACGCCTTGTTCCGCCGGGCCGGTGTGATCCGGGCCGAGTCGATCCACCAGATGTTCGACATCGCCGCCCTGGTCGCCACCCAGCCACTGCCTGGTGGGCCGCGGGTGGCGCTGCTGGGAAACTCCGACGCGCTCGCGCTGCTCGCCGTGGACGCCTGCGAGGAGGCCGGGCTGGAGGTGGTGGGCACCCACGCCCTCGGGCCGGACGCCGACGCGGCCGAGTTCGCCACCGCCCTGGACGCAGTCTTCGCCGACGACGGAGTCGACTCCGTGGTCGCCCTGTTCATCCCGCCCCTGCGCACCCGGGACGCCGAGGTGGCAGAGGTGCTGGCCTCGGCGTCGCGGCGGGGCAGCAAGACGGTGGTCTCGACGTTCCTCGGCATGCCCGGCGTGCCGGACGTGCTGCGTGCTCCCGGTGGCGACCGGGGGTCGGTGCCGTCGTACTCCACTCCCGAGGACGCGGTTCGTGCGCTGGCCGCGGTGACGGCCTACGCCACCTGGCGGGCCACCCCGGCCGGCCACACCGTGTCGCCCTCCGGCCTGGATGTCCGCGCAGCCCGGGCCCTGGTCGCCGAGCTGCTCGCCGGGGCGGACGCCTCCGATGACGTCGTCCTCGGGCACACCGACCTCCAGCGCCTGCTCCGCTGCTACGGCATCGACCTGTGGGACGTGCGGCCCGCGGCGACCGTGGCCGAGGCGCTCGCGGCGGCTGACGAGCTCGGCTACCCGGTCGCCCTGAAGGCCACCGCGCCGCACCTGCGTCACCACCGTGAGCTCGGCGGCGTCCGGCTCGACATCGACGACGCCGAGGAGATGCGGGGCGCGTTCGAGGCGATGGCCGGCCGGTTGGGGGAGCAGGCCGGGGGCTACGTCGTGCAGGCCATGGCGCCCACCGGGGTGGCGACCCGGCTGGCCACGGTCGAGGACCCGCTGTTCGGCCCGGTCGTGTCCTTCGGCCTCGGGGGCGTGGCCACCGACCTGCTCGGGGACCGGTCCTACGGCGTGCCGCCGCTCACCGATGCCGACCTCGACGCTCTGGTGCGCGGTGTCCGGGCCGCGCCGCTGCTGCTCGGGCACGCGGGCAGCACCCCCGTGGACGTGCCCGCGATCGAGGACCTGCTGGCCCGGCTGGCCCGGCTGGCCGACGACGTCCCCGAGGTGGCCGCCCTCGAGCTCAACCCGGTGGTCGCCTCGCCGTCCGGTGCCGCGGTGCTCGCGGCCACCGGCCGCCTGGCCCGGCCGGCAGCACGGGCCGAGCGCGGCGCCCGAGCGCTGGGCGCCTGACCGGTGCAAGGATGGACCGCATGACCGACACCGCACTGGCCGGCCTGCGTTCCGCCATCGAGCGCGCGGGCTACTACCCCGAGCTCGTGGCCGACGCCGTCGACGCTGCGGTCGCGGGTGAGGACGTCGAGGCCTTCGTCGTGCACCAGGAGACGACCTTCGACTCCGAGGAGGTACGCCGGCACATCACCGTCCTGGTGCTCACGACCGGGCGGCTGGTGCTCGGCCACGCCGACGACCACCCCGCCGACGAGGTGACCCCGATGCCGTTCGTCACCGCCGCCACCGAGGCGGTGCCGCTGTCCTCGGTCCGCTCGGTCGTGGTCAACCGGGTGGTGACCGACCCGATGCGGTACCGCGGCGGAGTCGCCCCGCAGGAGGTCACGGTCACGATCGGTTGGGGTGCCGTCAGCCGCCTCGACCTCGAGCCGGCCGGCTGCTCCGACCCCGACTGCG